>NZ_CAWQTY010000185.1:0-31842 GCF_963897815.1 Xenorhabdus sp. Sc-CR9 | reverse complement strand
CATTCCGTGAAACCCTTCGCCACTTTTTTCATACCACTTTGCCAGAAAAAGCGAAAGAACTCACGACTCGACTGACTGACAACTTTCAGATTTTAAAACCTGCATCTTCAAGTTAGATTGGTATATATCTGCCATTCATATTGTTTAGGAATTGGAAATAAATTGCGTCCGCAATGCCTGTACTTGATCACGAACGTTAGCCGCCTGTTCAAATTCAAGATCCCGTGCATGCTGGTACATTTTGTCTTCCAGTTCACGGATTTTAATCTCCAGTTCTTTTGCAGACAGTTTCTGGTAATCATCCGTACCCAAAGCAACTTTACCTTTTCCTTTGGTCTTCCCTCTGCCGTTAACCGGCTGACCAATTTTCAGTATGTCGCCAATTTTTTTGTTTAACCCTTTCGGCACAATACCATGTTCATCGTTAAACGCTTGCTGTTTGGCGCGGCGACGTTCTGTTTCGTCAATGGCTTTTGCCATGGAGTCGGTAATTCTGTCACCGTACAAGATAGCCTTACCATGCAGGTTACGTGCAGCACGACCGATAGTCTGGATCAGGGAGCGCTCGGAACGGAGAAATCCCTCTTTGTCCGCATCTAAAATCGCCACAAGAGAAACTTCCGGCATATCCAACCCTTCCCGCAGCAAGTTGATACCAACCAAGACATCAAACTCACCCAAGCGCAGATCACGGATAATTTCCACTCGCTCAACGGTATCAATATCTGAATGGAGATAGCGCACTCGTTCGCCATGCTCTTCCAGATATTCAGTCAAATCTTCCGCCATTCGTTTAGTTAAGGTCGTTACCAGCACCCGCTCATTTTTGACTGCACGGATACGAATCTCAGACAGCAGGTCATCTACCTGAGTCAACACCGGACGAACTTCAATCTCAGGATCAA
The DNA here is from genome assembly GCF_963897815.1 of Xenorhabdus sp. Sc-CR9. NCBI lineage: Bacteria > Pseudomonadati > Pseudomonadota > Gammaproteobacteria > Enterobacterales > Morganellaceae > Xenorhabdus > Xenorhabdus sp. Sc-CR9. The sequence goes on along the minus strand of NZ_CAWQTY010000185.1, from coordinate 30,937 downwards.
TTAGCCCGGTTGGACGCACTACCTGTTCAACAACATCATTAGCGGATTTCTCCAATTCATAGCGACCGGGAGTCGCTGAAATATAAATGGTTTGTGGTGCCAGATCTTCAAACTCCTCGAATCTCAGTGGGCGGTTATCCAAGGCCGATGGCAGCCGAAAACCATACTCCACCAATGTCTCTTTACGGGAGCGATCCCCCCGGTACATACCGCTAATCTGTGGAATGGTAACGTGGGATTCATCCACTACCAACAAACCATCTGCCGGTAGATAGTCAAACAGCGTCGGAGGCGCTTCACCTGCTGCGCGACCAGATAAGTAACGGGAGTAGTTTTCAATTCCTGAGCAATAACCCAGTTCATTCATCATTTCGAGGTCGAATTGTGTACGTTGGGTGATACGCTGCTCTTCCAGCAATTTATCTGATGCCAATAGCACCCTGCGTCGTTGTTCCAATTCAACCTTAATCTCTTCCATCGACTCAAGAATACGTTCACGCGGGGTGACATAGTGAGTTTTGGGATAGACAGTATAACGCGGCACATTGTACTGAACCTGACCAGTCAGCGGATCAAACAAAGAAAGTCGTTCGACTTCATCATCGAACAATTCCACACGTAACGCGTGCTCATCCGATTCTGCCGGGAAAATATCAATGACTTCACCACGTACCCTAAATGTTCCACGCTGAAATGCCTGATCGTTGCGGGTATATTGCAATTCTGCCAAACGGCGCAGGATAGCGCGCTGATCGATTAACATTCCATCCGTTAAGTGAAGCATCATTTTCAGGTAGCTATCTGGATCACCCAGACCATAAATAGCGGAGACTGATGCCACTACAACCACATCCCGACGCTCCAGCAAGGCTTTTGTTGCCGATAAGCGCATCTGCTCAATATGTTCATTTACCGAAGCATCTTTTTCAATAAACGTATCTGAACTGGGCACATAGGCTTCGGGTTGATAGTAATCATAGTAAGAAACAAAATATTCCACTGCATTTTCAGGGAAGAACGCTTTCATTTCGCTATAAAGCTGTGCCGCCAATGTCTTATTGGGGGCAAGGATCATAGTTGGTCGATTTAAGTTTGCGATAACATTAGCTACTGTGAAAGTTTTACCCGATCCTGTTACACCCAAAAGTGTCTGGTGTGCCAGCCCATCTTCCAGTCCTTCCTGCAATTGTCTGATAGCCGATGGTTGATCACCTGCCGGCTTGAAATCAGAATGTAACTTAAATACTTTGTTTGTTTCTTTACTCATCTTCTTCCCGCCATCATGTATAAAAATACCCCACGCCATCCATACACTCAAAAAGCCTGTTTATGATACTGGATAAAAAACCAGCTTCAAGTGAGTTAATAAAATAATATTGTTTTTATTTCAAGGAAAGGTAAGTGAGGTTCTGTAACAAAGAAAACTTACTATAACTTATAGTGACATTAACTATTAATTAACATTATTGACGGCTATTTTTATCCCCAGATAATGCGCTTGCTTTTTCCTATTTTTGTATTAGCTACTGAAATGATAAAGCATCGAGTAGCAAAGGGATGAAGAAAGGAATTGCTTTTATTTAATTAGTTGATTTTATTGATTTAAAAATTAAAGGAGAGAATAACAGCAAATCTCGCGCAAACCGCGTATTATCTTGCGTGAGGATGCTTTTATAAAACTAATACACAAGGTTATCCACAGGAATAGTGGATAACTCAGCAAACCCTATTAGGCATGGGAGCTTGCGGAGTTATTTCTGTTTGTGATTTTTTCCAATAGCAGGATATTTTTATCCTGTTTTGAACTCAATTCACACTATTTTTTGATAAAAAATGTTTCAATCCTTGTTGAAAGAAAACATTTTTCGCATCATGAAACTGATCCGGATATTGTTATATGTATTAATTTTAGCTAACGCTAAGTAAACAATTAGTTAACTAATGAAGCAATGTTTATATATTCTCCTATTTTACTGTTATCACATGATTCACTCAGATGAGGAATAACACCCAATAAAGGAGCTGGGATCATACGCTTCAACGTTTCCAGATAGGCTGCCTGATGTTTACCGGCAGGTTCAATTTCATTAGCAACCCAACCAACCAGATTCAGTCCAGAGTATTGGATAGCTTTTGCTGTCAGCACCGCATGGTTAATACAACCTAACTTAATACCTACGGTCAAAATCACGGGTAAATTCTCCTGAATCACCCAATCAGCAAAAGTCGTATTTTCCGATAATGGTGTATACCAACCTCCTGCTCCCTCTATCAAAACCCAGTCCGCTTTTGTCGTCAATATTTCTAATCCCTGCGAGAGTACTGAAAAATCAATCGGTTGATTAAGCTCTGCACTCACAATATGAGGCGAAGTCGGTTCAACAAATACCAAGGGGTTCACTTCCTGATATGTTAATGACACCGAGCTGTTATGCTGTAAGGCCAATGCATCACCATTACGTATTCCTTCCCCCGTGATTTCACTCCCTGATGCCACTGGTTTATAACCCGCAGTTCGATATCCTTTTCGATTAGCCGCTTGCAACAGTGCACAGCTAACAACTGTCTTACCTACTTCAGTATCGGTTCCGGCAAGAAAATATTTACTTGTCACAATAAATAACTCCAAAAGCAATTTGATAGCTCAACGGGTAATCCCCATTATGGCGTGGGTATACCTCAGCAAGGGTGTTTAAACGTTTTCTGGTCATCAATCCCTGCTGGCAACCATGATGAAGGTGTGTTGCACCAATTCCTTTCAGGGAATTCAGCAAAGGCAGGAGTTGAGGATAATATTGGCAATATTGCCGACTGATGATTTTATGCCGATATGGCTGGCATGCTTGCGTGATTGTCCGCAGCGGCAAAAATTGGTTAATGTGCCGATAATCATCCACCTGCTTCCATGCAGTTTCCAGCTCATGCAGTGATCCCTGTACAAGGGTGGAAAAAACGATAAGACCACCGGAACGGGTAACGCGATAAAACTCCCGTAATGCGTGTGGCAGGTCATTACACCATTGCACCACCAGATTACTGAAACACATATCTATGCTGTTATCCGCCAGTCCCAGGTGCTCAATGTCTCCTTGCAGATAATAATCAGCAACCTGTTGCTCCTGCGCATGGCTTAACATACCGGAAGCCAGATCCAGTGCAATAACTTGCTTACCTTGTTGTGTCCAACGTGCGCTGAAAAAACCGGTTCCACATCCTGCATCCAATACCTGAGTCCCGATATTTTCTGTCTGTGCCAACTCCATCAAATATTCACCGGTTTGCTGTTGCAGTTTAGCCACCGTGTCATACTTTGAAGCCGCTCGCCCAAAAGCCCCTGCAATCGCTTGTTTATTGACAGAATTAACAGCCAGAGTCATGCAAGGCCTCCAGTAATATATCAATGTCCTGCCGTGTATGGCTTGCTGTCAGTGTAATGCGCAAACGGGCACTTTCAGGAGGAACTGTTGGTGGTAGTATCCCCTTAACCCATACTTTCTTCTGTCTGAGTACCTGAGATAACATGATACAAAGTTCATTATCCCCGATGATTAATGGCTGAATAGCAGTTTCTGAATCTATCAGGGAAAAAGGCAAATGCTGCGCTTCATGGCGAAAATAGCGGATGTTATTTTGCAACGTTTGGCGTAATGCTTCCCCGGCTCTGATTTGTCGCACTGCTTCGGAAATTGCGACTGCCTGCGCAGGCGGCATTGAAGTGCTGTAAATCAGATGCCGGGCATATTGGATCAGATATTCTGCCGTTTGTTCATCACACAAAACCGCCGCACCACTCAATCCGAACGCTTTACCGAAAGTAACAATCAGAATTTCCGGTTTAACATTTTGCATCCAGCAACTGCCTCGGCCTTCATCACCGTGAATACCAATGCCGTGGGCATCATCTACCATCAGCCAGCTTTCCGTTGATTTTGCTTGCTGCATAATGAGTTCGAGCGGAGCACGATCGCCATCCATGCTAAAAATACCTTCCGTAACCACCAGCGTTTTCCCCGGACACTCTTTTGACAGATATTGCTTCAAAGAGTCCATATCGTTATGCAGAAAACGCCGAAGTTGTGCGGGAGATTGCATGGCTGCTTCCATCAACGAAGCATGACTGAGGCGATCAGCAATAACGCGGTCGTCTTTTTCCATCAAAGCTGCAATTACGCCTTGATTAGCGGCGTAACCGGAAATGAATAATAGGGCGTGGGAATATCCCAACCATTCAGCCAATTGCTGTTCTAAAGTATGATGTGCGGTCGTATAGCCCGTTACATGCCCTGAGCCTCCACTGCCTACACCATATTGCTCAGCACCTTGTTGCCATGCAGCAATGATTTTGGGGTGCTGGCTCAGCCCAAGATAGTCGTTACTGGAGAAATTCAGGTATTGGCCATCTGAAGTGAATAATAAACGTCCATCAGAACCCTGATGGACTTGTCTATTACGCCATAGCGAGGTTCCCCGACGTTCGGCCAAACGTCGGGAGAGTGAGTCTGACCAGCTCATTATATTGCCGCGTTATAAAATTGTTCATCATCAGCATTATGAATAATGGCTTCCGTCAAGTTCTGCTGCTGTTGCTTATCACCAAATGCCGTTTTTGTCTGTTGAGGATTTATCCCCAAACGACGGAACAGTTGCAAATCGTTATCTTCATCTGGGTTTGGTGTAGTCAGTAATTTACAGCCGTAAAAAATGGAGTTGGCCCCCGCCATAAAGCACATGGCCTGAGTCTGTTCGTTCATTTGCTCACGCCCTGCGGATAAGCGGACATGAGATTTTGGCATCATAATTCTCGCCACTGCGATGGTGCGGATGAAATCGAAAGGATCCACCTCTTCATTATCTTCTAATGGAGTACCTTTCACTTTTACTAACATATTAATCGGCACACTTTCCGGCGGCTTGAGTAAATTGGCCAGTTGTACCAACAATGCGGCCCGGTCACGGATTTGTTCACCCAGACCCACGATCCCACCCGAGCAAACTTTGATGCCGGCATCCCTGACATTATCCAATGTATCCAGCCTGTCCTGATAGCTGCGGGTCGTAATGATATTGCCGTAAAATTCTGGTGAGGTGTCTAAGTTGTGGTTGTAATAGTCCAGACCTGCCTCTGCCAAACGCTGTGCCTGAGATTGGTTCAGCATTCCCAGTGTCATGCAGGTTTCCATTCCCAGCTCTTTAACTTCTTTGACCATTTTCTCTAAATATGGCATATCGCGCTCATGCGGATTTTTCCACGCGGCTCCCATGCAAAAACGAGTTGAACCCGCATTTTTGGCTTTATGCGCTGACTCGATGACTTTTTCCACTTCCATCAACCGTTCTTTTTCCAGACCAGTTTTGTAGCGGGAACTTTGTGGACAATATTTGCAATCTTCTGGACAAGCACCGGTTTTAATCGAAAGTAAAGTACTGACTTGCACTTGCTGCGGATCAAAATGTTCGCGGTGTATCTGTTGTGCCTGAAATAACAATTCAAAAAAAGGTTTATCAAACAACTCTTGTGATTGCTTGACAGTCCATGGTTGACGCTCACTCACAATAACATCTCCAATGAGAAAAATATTGCCAGTTTAAATAACGCCGTTATCATGTCAACCAAAATGAGATCACAAAGGTTTACAAAGAAGTTATGATGAACCCTTCAGATATTGAATTTGATCTGCGCCATATTTGGCATCCTTATACATCCATGACTCATCCCCTGCCCACCTATCCCGTTGTATCAGCAGCGGGTGTGGAGTTGGTTTTATCAGATGGCCGTAAACTGATTGATGGTATGTCTTCGTGGTGGGCGGCGATTCACGGTTATAATCATCCTGCACTTAACGATGCCGCTAAATCACAGATCGACAAAATGTCCCACGTCATGTTCGGCGGAATCACCCATCCTCCTGCGGTTGAACTGTGTAAACAATTAGTGGCGATGACACCTGATCCTTTGGAATGTATTTTTTTGGCAGATTCAGGATCTGTTGCCGTAGAAGTTGCCTTGAAAATGGCACTACAATACTGGCAGGCCAGAGGAGAAAAACGCCAGCGTTTTCTGACCCTGCGTCATGGCTATCATGGCGATACTTTTGGCGCCATGTCTGTTTGTGATCCTGATAATTCCATGCATGGCCTGTATAACGGTTATCTGCCAAACCATTTGTTTGCCGATGCCCCTCAGTGTCAGTTTGGTGATGAATGGCGATCAGAAGATACTGATTCTTTCAAGCAATTATTATTGCAATATCATGATGCAATCGCAGCCGTGGTTCTGGAACCGATTGTGCAAGGTGCGGGTGGAATGCGGATTTACCATCCCGAATATCTGCGTCAGGTTCGTCAGCTCTGCGATAAGTATCAGATCTTACTCATTGCAGATGAGATAGCTACCGGATTCGGCAGAACCGGTAAACTATTTGCCTGTGAGCACGCACAAATCAATCCAGACATTTTATGTTTAGGCAAGGCGTTGACGGGGGGCTATATGACGTTATCAGCAACAATCACCACCCGACATGTTGCAGAGACTATCAGTCAGGGAGAAGCAGGCTGTTTTATGCATGGCCCGACTTTTATGGGAAATCCGCTGGCTTGTTCCGTTGCCAGCGCCAGCCTGAAATTACTCTCTGATAGCCCGTGGCAACAACGCATTCAATTAATTGAGACTCAGCTAAAAACAGAATTACTTCCTCTTAAATTACACAATTCAGTCAAAGATGTCCGGGTTTTAGGGGCTATAGGTGTTATTGAAATGGAACAGCCTGTTGATGTTGCTTCGCTACAGCGTCATTTTGTCCAAAATGGCGTGTGGATTAGACCATTTGGCCGATTAATTTATTTGATGCCACCTTATATTATTCAACCGGAACAATTATCTAAACTAACAACTGCAATTTTTGCTGCAATAAATTAAAGAGTAACAGTCAGCATGAATACTATGCTGACTGTTATTGAAAAAAAGAAATAATGTTATATCTATACCCAATGGATTTTTAATTGCAGCACGATGACAAGAGAGCGGTTCCCTTAATATAGATAACGATGCAACAGGGAAAGCGAGAAAAGTCAATAAAGCGATGATTTGAAAGACGATGGGTAGATGCTTTAAAGGAATTATTTAATGTTTAAAATTCCATTATTGTTAATTTCTAATAAAAAATAAAAGTCCATTAAAGCATTCTCAAAAATCAATCATTGATAAATATTAATAATAAATTCGTTGTCCTCCATACTATGTTAAAAAAATTTTTCTGATATATTCCATTCTAAAATCACATCGATAAAAAACCAAATAGGAATATATTATGAATACAGAAAACGTAATCTTACCTTCTAATGAAGAAATGCAAAACGTATTTGAGATGTCTCAAAATCAATATAAAAAAGAAATATCTCATTATGAAATGCTGGTAAAAGAAAAACCTGAACTCGCCCATTTATTTGCAGAAACTTTAAATGAGGAAGCTTCAACCAGCCCTGTGTTAAACTTAACAGAATCTGTTAGTGGGTACTTTAATATCAATACTTTTTATCAATATGGGTATTACCCTTTTATCCAAGTATCATCTTATCCTGTCATTATTGGAAATGAACAAAATGTTGGTAAAAATACTCATTTTAATGGCTATGTCCATGGAGGATATAACCAAATACCACAGGTAAGCATTAATAATGTTCACCTTTCTGGTGTGGTTAGACATGCTCAAACCATTATAAATGCATCACTAAACTTCCAAGTTTTTATTAATCCGAAAAACATTGTATTGCGTCTTTATAGAGGAAATGTTTATTTAGGCGATTTATTTTCCGTGTATCAAAACAATCTTTTTGTTACACATCCTCTTGTTTTATCTGGTGTTGGTACTTTTACCCTAATCTAATATCAGACAATAAATAAGTTTTCATAATAGTAATACACTCAAATTATGAGCATTCCTTACTCCTTGCTGTGTGAGGAGTAGGGAAGTAAAATCAAATTCTGGCAAATAAACAGGGCGAGCGGCAGGAAAAGCTCGTTTATACCATGCCACTCCAGCTTTAACATCAGGAACAGGAATAAGTAAAGTTGCAGGTTTCATAATCATTATCTTAAAAAACTGACCGCGCCCAAAAGAACGCGGTTCAGGTTTACAGTGCCAGTACCGTTACCCACATCGGGCCTTTACCGACTGGATAACGTGCCAGTCGGGTTAATCTACCGGAATATTTATCAATACGCGAGACTGAAATATGCCCCGACTTCTGCCCCGACGCGATCAGGAAGCAACCACTGTGATCTATGGTAAAACCACGGGGTTGGGTTTCTGTCGGGTAATGACCCACTAATGTTAAATGATAGCCATCTTCCGACACACGGAAGTGGCTGATCAAACTCTCAGTACGCTCACTGGTATAGAGATGGCGACCATCCGATGTAATATGAATATCCGCCGACCAGCGGACGCTGGAAAAATCCGCAGGTAACGAATCAACCGATTGCACAATACGATATTTTTCCCATTTGCGCAGAACATCAACTGTTGAGTCCAATTCATTGATGCAATAAATCGCCTGTTTTCCCGGATGAAATGCCATATGACGCGGGCCTGCTCCCGCAACCGTGGTGATTTCATCAGTGCGGTTTTCTGTCAGGTAACCCTGCACATCTAAATTGAAAATACGAATGCGATCTTCTTTCAAACATGGAACCAGTAACTGACAATTATCTCGATCAATATTAGCAGAATGAGGAGCTTGCAAACCTTCTACTATTTGAATCGGGGCTTTAACGATGCCATCTTCATCAATAGGATGAACGCTTAATTTATTGAAACTATAGGAAGCAGAAAATAAAAAGCGCCCTGTTTTGTCTGTTGATATATGGGTAGGGCTTCCCGGCAATAGTGCGATGGACTGCTGTTCAAGATACCCGTTTTCCCCGATAGAATAAGTTACTATGCTGAATTGAGGGCGAACTCCCACATAAAGGTGCTTACCATTAGGGTTAATTACCATAGGCTGCACTTCCCCCGGCACATTCACTGTCTGGATAAGAGAAAGTTCCCCTGCTACATTGAGCGACCATACGTGAATCTGACGGCTATTCGGGCTGGCTGTATAAACCACCTGTCTCATTCTCTCTCCTTAATACTTCATCACCATTTCGTTAATCTGTAATGATTCTTGAAAAATTTCGTCTGCTAAACTCCTCAAAAGAAAGTTTAACTATTTTTAACTACTGTATAATGTTTGTTTGCATCATAAACAATGACATCATAGATAATATAGAGGCCGATACATGTCATACCGCGTTATCGCATTGGATCTAGATGGAACTCTTCTTGATCCACAAAAAAATATTTTGTCGGAATCCCTGTCCGTCCTGAATGAAGCCCGCCAGGCTGGTATTAAGATATTGATTGTCACTGGTCGCCATCATGTCGCTATCCGTCCTTTCTATCAAGCTCTGCAACTCGACACTCCTGCAATTTGCTGTAATGGGGCTTATTCATATGACTTTAATGCAAAGAAAGTATTAGCTTCTAATCCACTTTCCATTCAAGAAGCTTCTCTGGCGCTTTCTTATCTGCAAGACACCGAAATTCAGCATCTAATGTATGTTGATGAGTCTATTTTATATGAATTTCCACATACTGTAGCCCGAACTCTCGCATGGTCAGATTCTTTGCCTGAACATCAGCGCCCCACTCTTCAGAAAATCAGTAACTTTCAAGATGCAATTCACGATTTCAATTTTATTTGGAAGTTTGCCACCAGCTCATCAAATTTAGTGAAACTGCGTGAGATTAGCGAACAAATTGAGGAAAACGTTGGTCTCGAGTGTGAATGGTCATGGTTTGATCAGGTAGATATCGCCAAGAAAGGTAATAGTAAAGGGATGCGTTTACAGCAGTGGGTAGAATCTCAAAATCTGAGTATGAAAAATGTCATTGCTTTTGGTGATAATTATAACGATCTCAGTATGCTGGAAACGGCGGGTCTGGGTGTCGCCATGGGAAATGCAGTTGATACCGTTAAAGAGCGGGCAGATATTATCACGCGGGATAATACCCAACCCGGTATTGCTGAGGTGATTCGAAAATACGTGCTTTAATTTGTATTAATCGCATAAGGGGAGTTAAATCAGTGTCACTCGTCATCACTGTATAACGAGCTGTATAGCTGTACTCCCTGCTTATGTTTCCATGCGTTATAAATGACGGTTCAGAGAAATACTCTTTATCTGCGCATATAGCCATTGCCCAGCACGTAAATTTAACTCTTCACGCGCCCAAGATGTAATCCTCGCCCACAAACAATGTTCACCTAACGCTAATTTGACATCAATTTGACCGTTATTCTCGAAAAACTCAATGACTTTAACTTGCAGGGTATTACGGATGCTGCTGACTCTTGGGGGTTCCAAAAATAAAGAAACGTCTGAGGCATCAATACGGATACGCAGATCAGTACCCGGAGCTGCATCAATTTGCGGCAACCAAAGAGCTTTATCAGCCACCGCCACTGCGGTCATTTGATAACGCTGATGGTGCTCCATGACAGAAACTTTTACTATGCTGCTAAGACTCTCTTTTTGCAGCCACGGGAGTAATGCACTGCTTGCCCAAACATCTTCTAATGCCCCTTTAGCACGGATTTTTCCCTTATCCATAACAATCACATTATCCGCCAATCGCAAGATTTCATCCAAACTGTGGCTAACGTATAAAATCGGGATTTTGACATCTTCAGACAATTTTTCGAGATAAGGCAACAATTCTCGCTTACGTGGCAAATCCAGTGATGCCAATGGTTCATCCATAAGCAGAATTTCAGGCCCTGTCAGTAATGCACGACCAATCGCCACCCGCTGTTTTTCTCCGCCAGATAATGTGACAGGAAAACGTGACAGCAAGTGCTCAATACCTAATAGCCCTACGATGTTATCAAACTGAGATTTCATCTCCGGTGCCATACCATATTGCAAGTTTCCTTTCACGCGATAATGCGGAAAAAGACGTGCATCCTGAAAAATATAGCCAACTCGACGTTTTTCTGGTGGGAGAAAAATTTTCTGTTCTACATCCACTAAAGTACGGTCATTTAAGACAATCCGGCCTTTTTGTGGACGAGTCAATCCGACAATTACGTTGATTAATGAGGTTTTTCCTGCTCCTGAAAGCCCAAATATGGCAGTGATACTTTCTGTGGGTAATGTGGTAGCAACCTGCATGTGCAACTCACCCAAGCGCTGCTCAAAATCCAGTTCTAACATGCCACCCCCAAACGCTTTCTTCCCCAACGAGTCAGCCATTCAGAAAGCATTAATGAGACCAACGCCAGTGCAATTGCAATAATGCATAAACGTGCGGCGGCTGTTTCCGCGCCGGGCATTTCTATCAATGTGTACATGGCAAGGGGAATGGTTCGCGTCTCACCCGGAATATTTGAAACAAAAGTAATGGTGGCACCAAATTCCCCTAAAGATCGGGCGAATGCGAGTACTGCACCAACAATGATACCCGGTAATGACAACGGCAAGGTTATCGTGAAAAAGACCTTAAGAGAGCCTGCTCCCAACGTATGTGCAGCCTGTTCTAAACGCTGATCTATACTTTCCAGTGATAACCGGATGGCTCTCACCATCAGTGGAAACGCTACTACGGCCGAAGCTAATGCCGCTCCTGTCCAATTAAATGCGAAACTAACACCAAACCAGTCGTAAAGAAATTCACCAATCACACCACGACGCCCCATGCTGATAAGCAACAAATACCCTACCACCACTGGCGGTAATACCAGTGGCAGATGGATGATGCTGTCTAGCAGGGTTTTTCCAAAGAACTGACAACGTGCCAGCATCCATGCCATTAAGATCCCGAATGGCAAACTGAACAGCACAGCAATAACTGAGATTTTTAAGCTCAGCAAAATAGCCTGCCATTCGTATTCACTTAACATCTCCAAAAGATCAGTTCCTACAGTGGATTAAAACCGTAACGTTTAAAAATTGCAGCGGCTTCAGGTGTTTTAAGATAATCATAAAAATCACGGACAGCCTGTGTTTCATGACCTTTGATTATTGCGACCGGATATTCCACCGGTTTATGGCTTTCTGATGGGAAGACACCCACTACTTTCACTTTATTGCTGGCAACAGCATCAGAACCATAAACAATGCCCAACGGTGCTTCTGCCCGTTCTACTAGCGCCATACCACTACGCACGTTATTAGTACGTGCCATCAATGGGTTAACCGTATCCCATGCATTCAGATATTGCAGTGATTCTTTGGCATAAATACCAACTGGGACATGATCCGGATCGCCAACCGCTAATCGTCCTTCCGCTAGTAAAGATTTCCATTTTGTATCTGAGTTGAGTTCAACTATATCTAAGTGACTTTCTTTGGGAGCAATCAGGACAAGTTGATTGCCCAATAAGGTATGACGGGTATTTTCAACAATTAATTGCTTATCAGTAGCATAATTCATCCACTGCTGATCAGCAGAAATAAAGATATCCGCAGGTGCCCCTTGCTCTATCTGGCGTGCCAGTGTCGATGATGAAGCGTATGAGGTGACAATATTACCCTGCTTATCTTTCTTGTATTGTGCAGAAATACCATCAAGTGCATTAGTTAATGACGCCGCAGCGAAAACCGTCACTTTATCAGTAGCCCAAACGTTCCCGATAAGCGCAGCAGAAACCACAGCACCAGTCAGCAACTGATGCATCGTCTTTTTCATTTTATAGTTCACCTAAAATAATCAATGTGGTGCGTCGTATATAACAAGATACAACGTTAAATGAAATGCTATTCTGAGATTAATCGGCAAGTTGTGAGCCAGTTTTAGCTTTTGAATTAATTCAATGTAAATATTACAAAACATAAAAAAATTCAACAGCAACAATCAATCGTTAAGTAGATAAAGGTTATCAAAGAAAAGACAAACCCTGTTGATTAAATAGGGTTTGTCTTCGTTCTGAAGTCAGGATAGCCAGACCTGTGAAAGAAAGATCAAATTAGTAGAAACGCTGGAAATCAAGTTAGGTCAAAACTACTGCTCAATACTGCCTTTCGTTTCATTTCTGGAAATGATATTAAACAATCCGCCAAGTCCGTAAATAAGAGCCAAAATAGCAGCCATCACCACGGGAACCATGATCAGCGCAAATCCCATACTTTTAAGTAATTCAAACATGCCAACCTCATATCCTGAGCGACTAATAAATTTACTGTGCCACACTAAGTATAACACAGAGGGTAATCCCGTTATTCTAGACAATAAAAAAGTAACAGTAACCGACGAAACGTGCGATTCTTATTGTTATCTTGTAAAAACTTTCAAATAATTGTCTGAAACTGGTCACTATGCAAGCCGAAATATTGTTAACACTTAAATTGCAGCAACGTCTGTTCGCTGATCCTCGGCGAATCGAGTTACTTAAGCAAATTAAAATCACGGGTTCTATCAGTCAGGGTGCAAAACAGGCAGGTATCAGCTATAAAAGCGCGTGGGATGCCATCAATGAAATGAACCAACTCGCAGATGAAACGTTAGTAGAACGTGCTACTGGAGGAAAAGGTGGTGGCGGTGCTTTACTTACACATCATGGAGAACGTCTGCTACAACTTTATGATTTTATCGAAAAAGTTCAACAAAAAGCATTTGATGCGTTAAAAGAAGACTCACTGTCTTTAGATAGCCTGATTGCCGCTTTTTCTCGATTTTCATTGCAAACCAGCGCACGAAATCAATTTTTTGGCACAATCGTTGAACGTAACCATAAAAATATCCAGCAACATGTACGGGTCTTATTGAGCAATGGCAAAACGTCGATCTGCGCTGCGCTGACAGAACAAAGCGCAAATAGGCTGAATTTGGTTCATGGGAAAGAAGTTCTCGTGTTAATTAAAGCACCGTGGATAACTTTGGCTAAAGAATATATTCCCCCAACCTCATTTGATAATGTTTTGCCCAGCCAAATTAGCCATATTGAAACTGGTACAGAATACAGTGAAATTATTTTGGCACTTAATGGAGGGGAATCGCTTTGTGTTACATTATCCAATCAGGAAGCCGTGCGCTTGAAACTCCAGCTCAATGATTGTGTTACCGCGCTTTTCAACGCCGATAAAGTCATTATTGCTACCCTGTGTTAAAACATTATATTAAAGATCAATGTTAAAAATGAAATGTTGAGTGAGGATATACAATGAATTTCAAAAATTATTCCCCCTCAATGAATAATAGACAACCATGCATTGACATTACGCATTATTCCGCTTATTTCTGGTGATTATTTAGTTCATGTTGCTTAAATAAGGAAGAGAAATGTCTGAGTTGCAAATAACACAAGGTAGTTTCCGTTTAAGTGACACCCGTACCCTGCGGCTACCGTCACTAACAATTATTTCCGGGGAAAGTTGGGCTTTTATTGGTGCAAATGGCAGTGGAAAATCTTCGTTGGCCCGTGCTCTGTCGAATGAATTAATCCAGCTGGCAGGCGAACATCATTGTTCATTTCATACACCAGTGCGTCTCTCTTTTGAACAATTACAAAAACTGATCGATGAAGAGTGGCAACGCAATAATACAGATTTACTCAGTGAAGATGAGGAAGATACCGGGCGTACTGCCGCAGACATCATTCAGCTCCATCATAAAGATAATGAACTATGCCTTGAATTATCAGAGTATTTTGGCATCAAGGATTTACTCTCACGACGGTTTAAATATCTCTCCACTGGAGAAAATCGTAAGGTTTTGCTTTGTCAGGCATTAATGGTAAATCCCGATTTTCTTATCCTTGATGAGCCTTTTGATGGGCTGGATGCTTATGCACAAAATCAACTTGCTCAGTTATTGGGAACACTGGCAGTAAAAGGCATTACTTTAGCTTTGCTTTTAAACCGATTTCATGAAATCCCTGATTTTGTCAAGAAAATCGGTGTACTGGCCGATTGTCACCTGACGATGGCCGGAGAAAAAGCAAATATTCTGGCAGAATCTCTCGTGGCGCAATTAGCACATAGTGAAAAATTGCAGAACATTCATCTTCCCGAAAAAGATGAGTATTGTGCTGATGAGCAACTACTTGCTGATCAGCCATTGGTATCAATGCATGATATCGTCGTTCAGTATAATGAAAAACCAATTCTGCATGGTCTGAACTGGCAAGTGAATCCTCATGAGCACTGGCAAATCACGGGCGAGAATGGTGCCGGTAAATCAACGCTTCTCAGCCTTATTACAGGCGATCATCCCCAAGGTTACAGCAATAATTTAATACTTTTCGGCAAGCAACGGGGGAGTGGTGAAACTATTTGGGACATTAAACGCCATATTGGTTATGTCAGTAACAATATTCACCTAGAATATCGTGTCAATACCAGCGTCCGAAATGTCATTCTTTCAGGTTTCTTTGATTCAATAGGGCTTTATCAGGCCGTTTCGGATCGACAAAATCAATTGGCTGATGAATGGCTAAAGTTATTAGGGTTATCTGAAGAAACTGCCACCAGCCCACTCCATAGCTTATCATGGGGGCAACAGAGACTTGTTTTAATTACCCGTGCTTTAGTGAAACATCCCACCTTACTGATTCTGGATGAACCATTGCAGGGACTCGATTCTCTCAACCGTCAGCTAGTCCTGCGTTTTATTGATATCATGATTTCCAATGGCGAAACGCAACTTTTGTTTGTTTCCCATCATGAGGAAGATTCCCCAGAGTGCATTACTCATCGCCTGAGATTTATTCCTGACAATAATATTTATAGCTATGAAACTGGTACAGTTTCTTCAAAAACATTGTAATTATTTTCCTATTTAATTTTCTGCTGTGATTCCTCTCTTTGATAGAGGGGAGTCCAGTGTGATTTCTCTTTTTTCATAACTACTTATTTTCATGGCCATCTATAAATATAAAGCGCTACTTTCTTGATATTTTTTACGTTTTTTTTGAATATTTTACCTATTATTATACAATACCACCCTGTTTTTAGGTTATTTAATTGTTTTTTTTAAAGATAACAGGGAATTATATGGCTTGGGCACTACTTGCCGTTTCATTGGTATTTTTGGATAGTCGCAAGAAAATTGCTTTTCTCATTGCACTCTTTTCTATCATTGCCGGAATCAGCACTAACATACTTACCTACCCCGCAATAATCACGTTAAGCGTGATTACCGCTTTGGGGGCTACACATGTTTACTACAAAAATCACTTTGGCCTTAGAACTATTACAGAGTTATTATTGCTCATCTCTGGTATTTTACTGTTTCTACATTACCTTCCGGGTTTCCATAATCTGAAATATCTGGATAAGATACAGGCAGGCTCACTCAGCGCGCCTTTTACAATGTATCTCAACTTTGACAAGGCGTTGTTGCCATTGATCTTATTATGCTGCATACCTACTTTGTTTACCCGGAAGCCTGTAGTTAATGCACCTCCCCACGGCTGGGCGCTATTAATCGCAGCCATTCCCGCATTACTGTGGCTTGCAACGAAATTAGGCGGATTAGCTGTTGAGCTTCACTTCCCCAATTGGCTTCCTGCTTTCATCTTCGCTAATATTTTCTTTGTCTCTTTGGCAGAAGAAGCGCTGTTCCGCGGTTACATTCAGCAAAAGCTGAGCCAGTGGATGAACCCTTACTTCGCCCTTATCATGACTTCTTTGCTTTTCGGGATTGCTCATTTTGCAGGTGGCAGCCTGATGGTAATTTTCGCTACATTAGCAGGGCTAATTTATGGTATAGCATGGATGTGGAGTGGTCGTTTATGGGTGGCGGTTGCTTTCCATTTTTCACTCAATCTGATGCATCTACTGTTTTTCACCTATCCAATAAAATCAGTAATTATGAACTAAATTGAGTTCAGCTGATCTGTTGTCCATCCTCTGAGGTACAGTTCAGATCAGAAACTGTTGAATGCTTCCTCCCATTTTCCCCCAGCCACAAAGTATGTACTTGATGCAACTGTCACCAAACATGATTTAAAACAGAAGTTACGAGACTATTGTTTGCCGTTTCGGTCTATCGCGCCATATAATGCCCGCAGCGACCATTTCATTTCGTATTAAAAAGTACTGATAGGAGTTTAAGCTATGGCTGTAACTAAACTGGTTCTTGTAAGACACGGAGAGAGCGAGTGGAACAAAGAGAACCGTTTTACTGGCTGGACTGATGTTGAACTGTCTGACAAAGGCCGCTCTGAAGCACAACAAGCGGGTCAATTGCTGAAACAGGAAGGCTTCTCTTTTGATTTCGCCTATACTTCCGTTTTAAAACGTGCTATTCACACTCTGTGGAACATTCTGGATCAAGTCGATCAGCAATGGCTGCCTGTCGAAAAAAGCTGGAAACTGAATGAACGTCACTACGGCGCGTTGCAAGGTCTGGATAAAGCAGAAACTGCCGCTAAATACGGTGATGATCAAGTTAAATTGTGGCGCCGTGGCTTTGCCATCACTCCCCCTGATTTGGCCAAAGATGATGAACGTTACCCGGGGCATGATCCTCGCTATGCAAATCTGAAACAAGAAGAACTCCCTGCAACAGAAAGTCTTGCAACCACAATTGAGCGCGTCGTTCCTTATTGGGAAGAAATTATCAAACCCCGTGTAGAAAAAGGTGAAAAAGTTATCATCGCCGCTCACGGTAACTCTCTGCGCGCACTGGTGAAATACCTGGATAACATGGGCGAAGATGAAATTCTGGAGCTGAATATCCCAACTGCTGTGCCACTGGTTTATGAGTTTGATGAAAATATGAAACCTATCAAACACTATTATCTGGGCAATGCCGATGAGATTGCTGCAAAAGCAGCGGCGGTAGCAAACCAAGGTAAGGCCAAGTAATCCTTAAGGATCACAGCAAAGTGATACTACAAAGCCGGAAATACTAACCCCGGCTTTTTTATTTTTATTCATTTATTGCAAAAGGTTAGCTTCTACGATTCTTGATAGCCTGAGACAATTGACGAAGTAACGTTTCCGTATCTTCCCAACCAATACAAGCATCTGTCACACTTTGGCCGTATACCAAAGGTTCCCCACTCTCCAGACTCTGGTTTCCTTCAACCAGATGGCTTTCAACCATAACCCCAATAATCGCATCTTCACCGCCAGAAATCTGAGCACAAACATCTGCTCCAACATCCATTTGTCTTTTGAACTGCTTCGAGCTGTTTGCATGACTGAAATCAATCATCACGCTAGGTGCCAGTCCTGTTTTCTCCAGCCCTTCTTTAACAGCACTGACATGTTCAGCACTGTAGTTCGGCTCTTTACCACCACGCAGAATAATATGGCAGTCTCGGTTGCCTGTTGTATTAACAATGGCAGAATGACCCCATTTTGTGACAGACAGGAAACAGTGTGGTGAGCTGGCTGAGTTAATGGCATCAATAGCGACTTTAATCGTACCATCTGTGCCATTTTTGAAACCAACCGGACAAGAAAGCCCGGAGGCTAATTCACGATGAACCTGAGATTCCGTTGTACGTGCACCTATCGCTCCCCAGCTCATGAGATCAGCCAAATACTGGGGAGTAATCATATCTAAGAATTCGCCCGCCGTTGGCAGCCCCATATTATTAATTTCGAGCAATAACTTACGGGCGGTACGTAACCCATCATTGATGTTAAAACTACAATCCATATTTGGATCATTAATCAATCCTTTCCAACCTATGGTTGTACGGGGTTTTTCAAAATAAACCCGCATAACAATTTCCAAATCGGTTTTCAATTCTTCACGTAATTTATTCAAGCGTCCCGCATATTCCAATGCTGCTTGAGGATCATGAATTGAACATGGACCAATTACTACCAATAGACGATCATCTTCACCAATTAAAATATTATGAATAGATTCACGTGCCTTGTGAACCGTAACAGCACTATTTTCTGTCGCAGGAAATTTTTCGAGTAATGCAACTGGTGGTAGTAATTCTGTTATTTTTCTTATCCTTATATCGTCATTCTGGTAGTTCATTGCCCTTCACCTAATGTGTTTACAGTTATTTGAAATAATTTTGTGATCTCAATCTAACTGTTAGGCGTAGTGCTGTAAATAATCTTTGTGAGTAAAAAGAAGGGTTATTTTTATAAAAAATACTGTTCAACGTAAAAGTTATGTTAATTCAGATATATAAATTATGACAGGCCACCAGCATATTGATTGATTATCTCTGGCCTGTCATCAGTTTTAATTTACCCTTTCTTCCGGTGGTTGTTCGTCATGTTGAGCTGCCTTGATCCATAAACGTGCACCATTTAATGCAATACCCATCAGAATAATATATTGCAATGACATCGCCAGAACACCTTGGTGATAATAGATAGCTACGCTGATAACATTAATAATGACCCATATCAGCCAGTTTTCTACATGCTTACGGGTCATCAATATCATTGCCACTACCGATAATACTGTTATCACCGAATCCCAGAATGGAAAAGCATCAGGCTCCAATTTAGGCATGACAATATTAAAGCCCATGGCCTGTAAAGCGAGTACCACAACTTTTGCCATATAACCAAAAATTTGATCAATATTGAAAGTTATTACCAATATGGCAAGTATGGATACTATTGCAACAATGATCATCTGTTTGGGACTAAGCCACCGAATTTTAAGTTCTACTTGTTTTTGGTCATCCATTCGGCTCCAAGCATACCAACCATAAATGTTAGCAGCGAAGAAAAAAATTTGTAGGATGAGGCTTGCGTAGAGTTGAATTTGGAAGAAGATTATGGCAAATAATGAGACATTAATTAATCCAAATAGATAATTGATGGTTTTTTCCTGACTAGCGAGCCAAATACATAATAAACCTGCTATCGTACCTGTCGCTTCAATATATGAAAGGTCATAACCACCCGTTCCTAATGAAATATGTACTAATCTGTTAGTGATATCGAAAAAATCCATGCTTTCTTATCCTTACCATAAATTAATGTTTAGTGTATTTACACCATAAAGGTAGAATTGCGAGACAAATTGGCTATTCAATCTTTTTATGTTTCATATACTAAACAAGATAACGGATCTATTAGTAAAGTTCAATGACTCCCAATCCTTGAAATAGACTATACTTTTTACGTATTCACATCAAACTGTTAATAATATCGACACATAATGTATGTAATATAATTTATTGCCATACCCTATCTAAAATTTTTACCCAAAAAAGTTAATTAAATGATGATGCAGAATAAGATAAACCATTTTCTTGCATTTGTTAGCTCTTGAATTCACGAAACGAAAAAGAAATATTTACTAATGCATTTACTAGTGGAAACTGAGTTTTATGAACGGACAGAAGATTCTCGCTCGGCTCGAACCTGCGACTAATTGATTAATTGTCAACTGTTCTATCGATTGAGCTAACGATTCATCTGAGGATAAGCTTGGTTTGGAAATTTAGATGGTGGGTCGTGCAGGATTCGAACCTGCGACCAATTGATTAAAAGTCAACTGCTCTACCGACTGAGCTAACGACCCATCTGAGGATAAGCTTGGTTTGGAAATTTAGATGGTGGGTCGTGCAGGATTCGAACCTGCGACCAATTGATTAAAAGTCAACTGCTCTACCGACTGAGCTAACGACCCATCTAAATCTGTTTGGCAGTTATCCCTGCCAACGGCGGCTCATATTACTGATTTTTCAGAACAGCGCAATATTTATTTTAGAAAATTAATTCACATGACTACTAATCACCCAATTATCCCCAAAGAGACCGATATATGACCTTTTGGGGATAATTATTACATCCCAGAAATCTTTTTCTCGGCCATTTTTGCCGCATTAGTACCAGGGTATTGCTTAACTACTTGTTGATAAACCGCTTTCGCTTTACCCTTTTGTCCCTTTTCCTGCATAATCAAACCAACTTTATACAGGGAATCACTGCTTTTTTGTGACTTAGGATAGTCTTTCACAACAGTCGCAAAGTAATAAGCTGCATCGTCTTTTTTACCTTTGTTGTAATTCAACTGCCCTAACCAATAATTAGCATTCGATAAATATTTGGACTTAGGATAGGCTTTGACAAAATTTTGAAATGCTGCAATCGCCTTATCATATTCTTTGGTATTAATAGCCAAAGAAACGGCTGCATCATAATCACCCTTTTCACTTCCCGTACTTGACGACGCAGCAGATTGTTTATTTCCGGTCGGTGTCGAAGGGGTAGCATCTTTATTTTCTGAACTTTCCGCAGCTGATGGATTAATAATTTTATCCAATTGCAGATAAATATCCTTCTGACGTTCAATGATCTGATTTAACTGATATTGATTCTCCTGAATTTGACCACGTAGCGTATCGATATCACGTTGAGAGTCAGAAAGTTGTTGCTGGAGTTGGGTTAATAACTGGCTGTGAGCGTCAGAAATACGCTCTAATTGGGAAAGGCGCTCATCGGTGGAGCCTGAGCCGACATTACTGATTGGCGCTCGGGCGGTAGCGGCCCAAGGAGCCGCTACGCCAACCAATAACGACAGACCCAATACATAACGTCTGAAGTTACTGTTCATGCATTACTCTTAGTATGCGATTACAGCGCGACGGTTTTTCGCGTATGCTGCTTCGTCATGGCCAAGTACAGCTGGTTTTTCTTTACCGTAAGAAACGATAGCGAGCTGGTCAGCAGAAACACCTTTGCCTTGCAGATACATTTTCACTGCATTTGCACGACGTTCACCCAGCGCGATATTGTACTCTGGGGTACCGCGTTCGTCAGCATGACCTTCAATAGTCACTTTGACAGATGGATTAGTGCGCAGGAATGCAGCGTGTGCATCCAGAATCTGAGCGAACTCGCTGTTGATATCATACTTGTCGAAACCGAAGTATACGATATTGTTGTTTTGCAGCTCTTGCATTTGCTGACGTGCTAATTCTTCAGCAGACAAACCTGCTTTAGATGAATTATCAACAGTGCCTACATTAGACTGATCATTGTTACCAGTTTTATTAGCACTACACGCAGCTAAGGCCATGATTGGTAAAGCTAACATCAGCCCTTTTAGCACTTTATTCAGTTGCATCTCTTTGATCCTTTTATAGTTTGCCATACATATTATTATGCATCACAGATACGGTGACCAGGCAGGGAATTTTACCTGTCCATCAGTAGCCGGAAGACGCGCTTTGAAACGCCCATCAGTCGAAACTAGCTGCAATACAGTTCCCCACCCTTGAGTGGAGCTATAAATCACCATAGTGCCATTAGGTGCGATACTCGGCGTTTCATCTAGAAACGTATCTGTCAAAATTTGGACAGATCCCGTTGCCAGATCCTGTTTGGCGATGTGCTGACTGCCGCTTGCCGAGCTAACCATCACGATAAAACTGCCGTCAGGGCTAACATCTGCATCTTGGTTCTGTGGTCCTTCCCAAGTTAGGCGTTGTGGAACACCGCCATTAATATCGATCTTATACAGCTGGGGGCGACCACCCTGATCTGAGGTGTAGACCAGTGTTTGGCTATCCGGCATCCAGCTTGGTTCAGTATTGTTACTGCGACCATCAGTTAATTGACGGATTTGGCCAGAAGCTAAATCCATCAGATAAAGGTTCAAACTGCCTGTTTTAGATAGAGCAAAGGCCAATTTAGTCCCATCCGGGGAAAATGCAGGTGCACCATTATGACGAGGGAACGATGCCACTTCACGTTTTGCCCCCGTAGCCAGTGTCTGAATAACCAAAGCGGAACGACCACCTTCAAATGTCACGTAGGCCAGTTTGGAAGCATCTGGTGACCATGCTGGTGACATCAATGGTTCAGGTGAACGATGCACAGTAAACTGGTTATAACCGTCATAGTCAGAAACACGCAACTCATATGGGAATTTCGCGCCACTGGTATTTTTAACTATGTAAGCTATACGGGTACGAAACGCCCCTTTAATTCCTGTCTGTTTCTCAAAAATCTGATCACTCGCTGTGTGCGCTGCAAAACGCAGCCATTTTTTCTCTATTGAGAATTGATCCTGTGCCAACACCGTTCCTGGTGCACCAGCAGTATCAACCAGCTGGTAAGAAACAAGAAATTTCCCATCCGCACTCGGTTGAATGTGCCCAACAACCACTGAATCGATTCCAAGCGCAGACCACGCCGCAGGCGTTACTTCTGACGCGGTAGTTGGTTGTTGTGGCATACGGGTTGAGTCAATAGGATTGAATTTTCCACTGTTTCTTAAATCCGCAGCAATAATTGAACCTATATTTTCAGGAGCCTCACCCACTCCAGTCCATTTAAATGGGACAACCCCAATAGGACGAGCAGAATCAACACCTTGTGTAATTTCAATACGAACTTCTGCATGAGCAAGTGCTGCCCACATCATCAAAAAGCTCAGTACGACTTTAAACATCTGATTAAAAGTTTGCTTCATCATCTCTCCCTTATTGCGATCGCTTATATGCCCGCAATAATCCGCGGATTCTAACAAACGCTAACAAACAAAACTAGATACCTAAATAAAATCTAATAATTTTGTTTGTTCATATAAATTATTCTAAGATTTACCTAGAAAATAAAACTTCTGTACCAAACAATTACCTTACTGAGGTTTAAAGTCTAGTGTGAAATCCTTAAAATGCTCATAAATGTCTTTGCTTGGTGGGCGTGGCATTTTCTTGGTTAAATTAGCTGCTGTAAGCGCAGCACGACACAATGCTGGATCACCGACTCCTGTTTTGATATCAATCAGCAATCCATCTGATGCCAGTTTTATCTTTAATTCACAGGTACGGCCAATATACAGGTCTGGGTCGCGAAAATTCTGCTGGATTGCAGACTGAATCTGCCCTTTGTAATTATTGATATCCGAGTCGGAAGGACCGCTTTTCTTACCGCCGCCTTTGCCTGCCGCAGTCGCCCCACTCGGTTTAGGTGCATTGGACGTCAACCCACCTAACAAATCATCAATTGCTTGAGCCTGTTTCGCATCTTCTGCCTTAGCTTTGGCCTTAGCCTTCGTTTCTGCTTCCGCTTTAGCCTTAGCTTCCGCGGCTGACTTGGCCTTAGCTTCAGTTTCTGCTTTAATTTTTGCCTCAGCAGCCGCTTTACGTTTTGCAGCTTCTTCGGCCTCTTTCTTCGCCTGAGCTTCCGCTTTCTGTCGAGCTTCAGCTTGCTCTTTTAAAATTCTTTCTTTTTCTGCCAGCGCTTTTGCAGCCGCTTCTTCCGCCTGTTTTTGCTCTTCACGTGCTTTAGCAGCAGCATTAGCAGCCTGTTCCTGATCTTCGCGCGCTTTAGTGGCGGCAGCATCAGCCTGTTTTTTCTGGGTTTCAGCCACTTGTTGAGCTTTAATTCGCTCTTCTTCAGCCACTTTCAGACGTTCTTGTTCTTCAGCCTGCTTTGCCCTCAATTCAGCAGCCTGTTGTTCAGCTTTCTTCTTTCGCTGTTGTTCGGCTAATTTTGCATTGGCCTGCTGCTGTTGCTGCTGATTATATTGCTGAACAACCGCATTCGGATCGACCATAACAGCATCAATGACTGTACCATCTTGTCCACCGCCTCCCATTTCCGTTTTTTGCACCAACGAACCCCAAATCAGAAACCCGATCAGGACAATGTGCAATATTACCGAAATGATAATGGCGCGATTCAACTTATTGTTTTGCTCGCTTGTCTTTTCCACACTCGACATCCAGAAACTTTAAGTGACAGCCGCTGTCAGGCTCCGATAGGCTGGGTCATTAAACCCACCGATTTTACACCCGCCTGACGAAGCATATTCAGCGCCTTGATAATTTCATCATAAGGAACTTCTTTAGAACCACCAATCAAGAAAACCGTTTTCGGATTGGATGCTATTAAAGTTTGAACTTCGGCGACGATTTGTTGTTCAGGTAACAACTCCAAACGTTCCTGATTAACAACCATGCTGTATTTTCCTACTCCAGAAACTTCCACAATAACGGGTGGATTATCAGTGCTGGAAACTGTTTTTGAATCCACCGAATCAGGTAAATCGACTTCTACGCTTTGCGTGATAATCGGTGCGGTTGCCATAAAGATCAGCAACAACACCAGCAACACGTCCAGCAAGGGGACGATATTGATCTCGGATTTTAGCTCACGTCTGCGACTACGAGTGCGCGCCATTCGCTGATTTCCCCTTACGATTTATTACGACTTATTAGTATTGGAAGCAAAAGCCTGACGATGCAGAATGGCTAAGAATTCTTCCATAAAGTTATCGTAAATTTGTTCCAGTTTGTTGACGCGCTGATTCAGACGGTTATAAGCCATCACCGCTGGAATCGCCGCAAATAAACCAATCGCTGTTGCAATTAGGGCTTCTGCAATACCAGGGGCAACCATTTGCAAAGTGGCTTGTTTAACAGCCCCCAGAGCAATAAAAGCATGCATTATCCCCCAAACCGTGCCAAACAGACCAATATAAGGGCTAATGGAACCAACCGTTCCTAAAAACGGAATGTGATTTTCCAATGTTTCCAGCTCACGATTCAGTGAGATGCGCATAGTACGGGAAGTTCCTGTAATAACTGCCTCTGGAGCATGGCTATTTGCTTGATGCAAACGCGAAAATTCTTTAAAACCAGAATGAAAAATCTGTTCAGTGCCACTTAAAGACTCACGACGAGACTGACTTTCTTTATAAAGACGAGATAATTCTATACCCGACCAAAATTTATCTTCAAATGCTTCCGCCTCACGGCTTGCAGCATTAAGGATCTTTGTTCGTTGAATAATGATTGCCCAAGAAACGATAGAAAAACCGATCAAAATCAGCATGATCAGCTGAACTAAGAAACCTGCCTTAAGAAATAAATCAAGGATATTCATGTCAGTCACTACTTAAACTCCGCGACAATAGACTTTGGAAGCGCAATAGGCTTCATTTGAGATGAATTCACACAGACAACCAGACATTCTGCATTACTGATAACTAGACCCTTGCAATCAACAATTCGTTGAATAAATGTCAGAGAAGCGCCACGGATACTCGTAATTTCGCTTTCAACAACCAGCTGATCATCCAATTTCGCTGGTTTCCGGTAGTCAATAGTCATACGGCTGACAACAAAACCAACTTGCTTATCCAGCATGTACTGTTGGTTGTAGCCTTTTTCACGCAGCATCTCTGTACGGGCTCTTTCATAGAAGAACAAATATTGTGCATGATAGACCACACCACTAGCATCTGTGTCTTCGTAGTAAACACGGATAGGCCAACGGAATAACATCTTACTCATATAATCCTAATTCGGCGAATTGACGCTGTCACTATACTCAAGACAATAGCGCTTTGGAATGACTTGTCAGTAAAAGAAGTTAAAAAAATTATAGGCCAATGATCCATAAACTTAGAACCAAAATAGATGACCTTCAAACAATTTGTACAATAATCAACCTGATCATAAAAATTACTAGTCAGCTCAGAAGACGATTCCTTCTAGCCAAAAACAGAATTCCATCATCACTGAGTTCGATTAAAATAATATAATGTCTTTTTATTCAAAATGTTGTAAATGGTAACTATCTATACAAATGCACATTTTACATAAAAAGATAATACACTAAAACTAGTATTAATTTAAATAATTACTATAATATACTAAATTTTAAAGCATAACTCTATTATTTATAGATAAAATTGAAATAATAAATTCCAAACCACTTGGCAAGGAAAATATCCCCAGAAAAATTAACCAAAATGAAAAGTTAACAAATAATCAGTTGAAATACATTATTTATTGCAAATGAAAAAACTAATGAAATTTACTTTTCTGTTATTTATTTTTATTAATCATTCAAATCATAGTTTTTCAAACTACAACTATGTTAGCTACACTCATTTACCTCAGCCACTGTATTTATAAACTATATACGATTAGCTATATTTCTGGGAGCTTTCTCACAAAGCACAAGCACTGCATATGGAAATTCCAGAAGGAATAATCTTCTGCTGGGCCAAGTAGTCTCTAGCGCACATATGAGGCTAACTGTAATTGAGAAAACTAATTTCAATGTATTTCAACCTACAAATATTCCATATTTTATATGATTGAGTATTCTGCTGAAAGTCTGTGAATAAAACTATTGGAGGCACTGTTTTAATAAGTGCCCTTTAAAAGATTAGCATGAGTATCAATTCCACCCTTTTATTGGGAAATCAGGATAAATATTGATATTTCATTATCTATTTAAAAAAATGATATAAACCCAAAAGAAGAATTAAAAATGTGGGTAACGGGTGAAAAAACAGGCGCCATATAATACACTTAGGGTGAAATCCGATACCAAAAGTAACACCAGAACAAACCGCCCAAATTAATAAAATCCCCTGCCATATTTGTAATGAGCTGGTGTTGGCCGCAAAACGTGCCGGAGCCCAAAACACACATGAAGCAAGCACTAAAGCTATAATGAGGATAAAGGCCCTCAATGGGCCCTTATCCATAAGTTGGTGACATTTATCAGCCAACATTATTTTTCGTCACTCTCAGTCGCTTTTTTTGATTCGCTATGCTCAAGTGCCAATGCTGCAATAATCGCAAAACTACAAGCCAAGAGCGTTCCGAGAATCCAAGCAAAATACCACATGCCTATGCTCCTTAATACAGTGAGTGTTTGTTGTTTTCAATGTAACTTTTATCCAAACGCCCAAAGGTTTTGTAATAACACCAGATGGTGTAAGACAGAATAATAGGAATGAAAATAAGAGCAACAACGAACATAATTTGCAACGTCCACTGACTAGAAGTCGCATCCCACATAGTCAGGCTGACATTTGGATCAATGCTTGATGGCATCACAAATGGGAACATAGCAATACCTGAGGTCAGGATAATGCAAGTTACTGTCAATGATGAGAAGAAGAAAGCCCAAGCGCCTTTATCCAAACGAGTTGCCAGCATGGTCAACAGAGGGAGAAGTACACCTAAAGCTGGTATTGTCCACAGGGTCGGATAGTTGTTGAAGTTAGTCAGCCACGCACCCGCCTGCTGAACAACTTCTTTATGTAATGGGTTAGATGCTGCATTCACATCCAGACCACCCGTTACAACATAGCCATCGATACCATAAATCAGCCATACCCCAGCCAACAGGAAAGCAACTGCTGTGATCGCCGCACAAATATACGTTGCAGTACGGGAACGCAGATGCAATTCACCCATTGTACGCATTTGCAGGTAAGTGGCACCTTGTGTCACGATCATCATCAGGCTGATCACGCCAGCCAGCAAACCATAAGGGTTTAACAAACCGAAGAATGAACCTTCATAGGAAACACGCAGGTAGGAATCCACTGCTAGTGGCACACCTTGCAACAAGTTACCAAATGCAACACCAATGACCAACGCAGGTACGAAGCTACCGATAACCAGTCCCCAGTCCCACATATTGCGCCATGTGCTATTTTCCAGTTTTGAGCGGTAATCAAAACCAACCGGACGGAAAAACAGTGCAGCCAATACCAGAATCATCGCCACGTAGAAACCAGAGAAAGCGGCTGCGTATACCATTGGCCATGCTGCAAACAAAGCTCCGCCAGCAGTGATTAACCAAACTTGGTTACCATCCCAGTGTGGGGCAATTGAGTTAATCATGATACGGCGTTCGGTATCATTTTTACCGATGATTCTTAGTAGGATACCCACTCCCATATCGAAACCATCAGTCACTGTGAAACCGATCAGCAACACACCAATCAGCAGCCACCATATAAATCGTAATACATCATAATCAAGCATAAGTGGACTCCTGCTTACTCAATATTGTTCGCTGAAGAAGCTGTTTTCTGTTCAAAGTGGTAACGACCAGTCTTGAGGCTGCTTGGGCCAAGACGAGCAAATTTGAACATCAAGAACATCTCTGCGATCAAGAACAAGGTGTACAGACCACAAATCAGTACCATTGAAAAAATCAGATCCCCGACACTGCGTGTTGAAGCAGCAACTGCGGTTGGCAGAATTTCACCAATTGCCCATGGCTGGCGGCCATATTCTGCAACAAACCATCCGGCTTCAACAGCAATCCACGGTAAAGGAATGCTGAACAGTGCAGCGCGCAGTAACCATTTATGCTGACCGATACGGTTGCGGATAACGCTCAGGAATGACAGACCGATAACCAGCAGCATAATAAAGCCTGCGGCGACCATGATACGGAATGCAAAGTAGAGTGGCGCTACACGTGGAATAGAATCTTTTGCTGCGGCCTGAATTTGTTCTTCTGTCGCATCAATAACGTTTTCAGTGTAACGTTTCACGAGCATACCGTAGCCAAGATCTTTTTTACTTTCGTTGAATGCGTTGCGAACACTTAGCTCAGTATTGCCTGAACGCAACTCTTCCAGCAACTCATATGCCTTGATACCGTTACGAATTCGTTGTTCATGCTGGCTCATCAAATCACGCAAACCAACAACTGGCGTATCTGTGGAGCGAGTAGCAATCAAACCCAAAACATAAGGAATTTGAATGGAATATTTGTTTTCCATTTTATCTTGATCAGGAATACCAATCAGCGTGAATGAGGCCGGAGGCGGCTGAGTTTCCCATTCAGCTTCAATCGCAGCCAGTTTAGTTTTCTGCACATCACCCATTTCGTATCCAGATTCATCACCCAGAACAATCACAGACAATATCGCAGCCATACCAAAACTTGCAGCAATTGCAAAAGATCGTTTGGCAAACGCAAGATCGCGCCCTTTAAGCAAGTAGTAAGAGCTGATGCCCAATACAAAAATGGCACCTGTTACATAGCCCGCAGCAACAGTATGAACAAATTTCACCTGAGCTACCGGATTCAGTACCAATTCACTGAAACTCACCATTTCCATTCGCATTGTTTCGAAATTGAAATCAGATGCAATCGGGTTTTGCATCCAACCATTCGCAATCAAAATCCACAATGCAGAGAAGTTAGAGCCTAATGCAACCAGCCAAGTAACCGCTAGATGTTGTTTCTTGCTCAGGCGATCCCATCCGAAAAAAAACAGGCCAACGAATGTAGATTCGAGGAAGAATGCCATCAGACCTTCAATGGCCAGCGGCGCACCAAAAATATCACCAACGTAGTGTGAGAAATATGACCAGTTAGTCCCGAACTGGAACTCCATGGTCAAACCCGTTGCGACCCCCAGAGCAAAGTTAATGCCAAATAACTTGCCCCAGAATTTTGTCATATCTTTGTAGATCTGTTTGCCAGAAAGGACATATACCGTTTCCATGATCGCAAGCAAAAACGCCATACCGAGCGTTAAAGGCACGAACAGAAAGTGGTACATGGCAGTTAAGGCAAACTGTAATCGTGACAGTTCGACAATATCAAACATCTTGACTCCTAGCTCCTAGCAAGAAGACACCGACTTGCGGCAACCCGACTTTACAAAATGAAAGTCTCGTAACTACCAGCAATAAATGCCTCAAACACAATAATAAATTATTAACTAAATCAAAAAATAAGTAGATACCACAATAATATTACGCTTATATTCACACACAATAAATAGCTTTTGCGTGACCCAGCTTAGAATTCTGAATATAGGTCAACAATGGCGTAGGTTCCCAAGCTAATATCTATATATATTAGATCAATTTAATCAAGTTTAGTGAATATATTTCATAGTAATAAGTTGATTTTAGTCAATTTTTTCCTTGTTTTGTTAAGCATTACATCTATTATTTCATTCTGGTTTGTTTAGTGTTAATAAATTGTTGTTTTCAATGAGATGTAATTTATTTTTTGCTGTAAAAAACATTATAAAATTAACTTTTCATTTTCATTCCTTAAAAGATATATTTTTCAACATTTCCAATTAAATTCATAAAATAAATTCCAGATTTTTAAACATGTTAATGAAAATTCAAAAAACCCAACTCTCTCCAACACCCAACCATACATTACAATTTTACTATAAAATACAAATGATACTCCTCATACACAGCTTCTTCC
>NZ_CAWQTY010000184.1:0-32420 GCF_963897815.1 Xenorhabdus sp. Sc-CR9 | reverse complement strand
AATAGTCGCTGCACAGGTTGTGGAAAGTCATGATTTTCCAACATACGCTGGTACGTCTCACTGACGGAAACCAGTTCTCCCCTAACAGAGTGGCTTTCAAATAAAAAGCGGTGTAATTGGTCATGCTTGTTCATAAATCTCTCTTATTTCATTGAGACGGTTGTACGTTCCATTCTTTCAAATTGCCCTGTGTTCACTGCAATGCAACTTGAAATCTATTGAGTATTTTCCGGCTCATCCAATTTTGTGTTCTTGAATTTAATTAGTGTACGCCGCTCTTTTTTGTCCGGGCGGCGATCGGGATGTGGCATCGTAAGCGCATTCATTTTACGGGCCAATGCTATTTTTTCCCGATTGATAATACTTTCTGCCGTTTCTTGATACAGTTGTTGGGCTTCAGTGGCGCTACGCCTGTGGCTATTCAATGCCAAAACAGTCACCGTCTTTTCATCATTCCCCTGACGCAGTTTGATCTCTGCATTCAACTCAACCAATTTACTCGGCTTACTCCGCTGCCCATTATAATGGACTTTTCCCCCTTCAATCATGTCACGGGCGAAATAGTCGCTGCACAGGTTGTGGAAAGTCATGATTTTCCAACATACGCTGGTACGTCTCACTGACGGAAACCAGTTCTCCCCTAACAGAGTGGCTTTCAAATAAAAAGCGGTGTAATTGGTCATGCTTGTTCATAAATCTCTCTTATTTCATTGAGACGGTTGTACGTTCCATTCTTTCAAATTGCCCTGTGTTCACTGCAATGCAACTTGAAATCTATTGAGTATTTTCCGGCTCATCCAATTTTGTGTTCTTGAATTTAATTAGTGTACGCCGCTCTTTTTTGTCCGGGCGGCGATCGGGATGTGGCATCGTAAGCGCATTCATTTTACGGGCCAATGCTATTTTTTCCCGATTGATAATACTTTCTGCCGTTTCTTGATACAGTTGTTGGGCTTCAGTGGCGCTACGCCTGTGGCTATTCAATGCCAAAACAGTCACCGTCTTTTCATCATTCCCCTGACGCAGTTTGATCTCTGCATTCAACTCAACCAATTTACTCGGCTTACTCCGCTGCCCATTATAATGGACTTTTCCCCCTTCAATCATGTCACGGGCGATAGAGCGGGTTTTATAAAAACGGGCAGCCCACAGCCATTTATCAAGGCGGACCGCCTGATCAGCTTCTAAATTCGGCATAATTGTTTCTCCCAAATGTCTAAATCGTCGTTGGCAAAAAACCGTCTGAGGGTAACACAGCACACCGGATCACCGCTAATCAACTGACCGTGCAGTAGAACCGAAACAGTTTTCATAATATTGAATGATGAATTTGAGACGGCGACGGTTCTTACATATTTTATTTATTATCAGAATAATGTTGGTTGTGAATGTCACCAGCAATATTGCCACCAGCAAACAGCTACTCAGATAGCGGATAAGATCTGTGGTCTTCGGCTCGCGGTGCAGCACAATGTTAAGAGTTCCATTGGCATCCTCAGATAATCCCGTGATAATCCCTTCTGTTTCAAATGGAGTTCGCATCAGCATCTCTGAGAGATTCAATAATTCCTGCCACCTGTCCATGGCAGAATTTTCAAACATATTGCCTGTCCGCAGCGGATA
Organism: Xenorhabdus sp. Sc-CR9; assembly: GCF_963897815.1. Classification (NCBI taxonomy): domain Bacteria; kingdom Pseudomonadati; phylum Pseudomonadota; class Gammaproteobacteria; order Enterobacterales; family Morganellaceae; genus Xenorhabdus; species Xenorhabdus sp. Sc-CR9. Next base: position 30,797 of record NZ_CAWQTY010000184.1, on the reverse strand, counting down.
TTCAACCAATGGCATCCTTTCATCACTGAGCAGCAAAACACCTCCGGGAGAAGGGCTGTTCATTAAAATAGACATCCTCTGAATTTCCCGATAAATAAAGGATGCTGTAGTAGCATCAACCAATTTTTGTAATGCTTCCGCACTGGCAGTCCGCAATAATACTCTGGTTCCATCCAGCGTCCCTTTTTCCACTTTACTCAGTAGATCATTCCAACTTTTGGCATTACCCAGATTGACCAGTGCGTTTTGCAGGCGAATGCAGGCTTCATCTTTATGACATAAATTATTCGTCTTCAAGATAATCTGTGAAAAGTTGTCGAGCAGAGTCATACCCGACTTAGCAATCGCTTCATTCAGGCTGGGATTGATTTTCCGGTTACGTTCAACCTGATGTAATTGATCATTAACCGTCGTGATCAGTACCGATGCCTTATCGATAACATCTGACTCAATCAGAGGTAACGGCATCTCGCTATTCCAATAAATACCCATGCAATCAAATGGCGCAAATATTGTGGCATAGTTATATTTCGGTACAATTTCAGGCGGAAAATAACACATTCCTACTCCCTTGACCTTCAGGACATCCCCTTCCTGCAACGGTATATTTTGCAGTTCAGTGGCACTGTTGATGATCTTAGTATTACTCCCATGTAGCCAGGCAAAACTAAGGCGCATCGATAAGCTCACAGGTTGGTAAAAATAAAGCAGTAACATGGCTGTTACAGAGAAAATCACCAATAGCAGGTTTTTCCTGTAACGCTGGTAGGGATAATGTTTTTCTTCTTCATGCAAGGAAAGGTGATTCCCCTGCCGGATGACATGGCAATTGGCATACATATCTATATTGGTATTTTGGTCTAAATCATGGGAAACATAAGGTTCCCAATGTGGCGGATAGATAAGATCAATCCCACCAAGCGATATGTTTTTTCTCTGCTCCAGTTCGAACTCACTGAATATCCCCCAACGTTTCGGAATGCCGCTGAAACAATGGATACTTGATAGTTTCCGTTCAGGAGGCAACCGGAAACTCAGCCAGAAACTGCCCAATATAAGTGTCAGCGATGCCGGTATTAACCACGGAAACGTTGGAATAGGTAAAAAAAGGGCAGTAAACCACAGTGACATCCCTACACACATAAGAATGCCTTCCTGAATACCTGTTGAATGTCGGAGCCGGTGCTCTTCGAGTGTTTCCTTGCGGACATTCAGTAAATTGGCACTCAAATTACCATTTTTTTGAATTGAGGCATGTTCATTTTTTGCCATGACCCGAGCAATGGACAAATCCTTCTGATAATCTTTCAGAAAATGGCCATTGAGTGCGATGACAACCGGCATTGATGAAGTCTGGACGATCTCAATAGTATTTTGCTGCTTGATAAACGGCTCCAGCCATACAGGCAGATGTATTTCCGTTTCATCAACATAATGACGCCAATGGTGCGATTCATCCGTAGCAGCAGAAAAACGGGTGATAGGATGGTTGATAGTATAAACATCGTCGCTTTTGATCGGTAATGCCGGGTAGCCTGATTGTTGTCTACCGTCCGGCTTAATCAGAAAGCTGGCATTTCTTAAGTAATATTCAATGGCTTGGTATTCATCAGCATTCAGTTTACGGCGACCAGTCTTGGTGATTGATGGTAGATAACGCGCGTTATCAAGCCACTTCCATCTGAAAGCCAGAAAGGAAGCCATTATAATCAGACTAATGATGAAAATAGCTAATATAATGACCAATGAACTCATTTTTTCCCCACGCCCATAACAGCAGTACAGAGACTGGCAGAATAACAATCTCGTGAAACACTCAGAATCAGGCTATTCCTATTCTTGCCTTCTATTTTTAATTCTATTTACAAAAGGTTATATAAATTTTCTCATATCTTTCCAGAAAATAAAATTTTTTTGCCAGAGTAAGATATCAACAAAAATACATTCAAGCGATAATCGCTATCATTTACTAACATAATCAGCCATATTAAAGCAAAGTTTGGATGAGTATCCAATTTCATCATCAGTCCTTGAATTAGCTAAGATAAATTAACTAATTCAGTACATTATTATTTAAAATTGGCCAATATATGATAACCATCAGGGGCAAGCATGACTGTTCTAAAAAAACCTAAGATTCTGAATGTAAATGATATTGCCCAATCACGTTTATTCAATATTCAATCAGTTAATCTTGAATTCAGCAATGGTGTGAAAAGAGTTTACGAACGTATGAAACCCACAAACCGTGAAGCAGTCCTAATTATTCCTGTTACCGGAGATGAGCTGGTTCTTATTCACGAATATGCTGTTGGGATTGAACAATACGAGTTAGGTTTTCCCAAAGGTGCTATTGATGCAGGGGAAAACGTCTTTGAAGCGGCCAATCGTGAATTAAAGGAAGAAATTGGTTTCGGTGCGAAAAAATTCGAACTGTTGACGAAATTAACGATGGCACCGTCCTATTTTTCCAGCAGGATGAATATTGTGATTGCCCACGGTCTTTATCAGGAACATTTGGAAGGGGATGAGCCAGAACCCTTAGTACAGGTACGCTGGCCTGTCTCTGACATGATGTCACTACTGGAGCATCCCGATTTCAACGAAGCCAGAAACGTCAGTGCCCTGTTTTTTGCCCAGCAATATCTGCAAAAACAAAATAATGGGAAACTTTAATCAGATTACTTTCTAAATATGGGTATTGAAAACACTAACTCAGTACCCATTTTGTTACTATTTTAAACAAAAACCAGGAAATAAAAATAATCACCTTAATGAAACAAGGTTTAATTTTATTAGTAATCTTATTCTCTATATATTCACTAAAAAAATTCAGTTTATTAAAAACAATAAATAAACATATTTACTATACCCATTGGATTTCAAGATGCAGCGCGACGGCAAGGGAATGACAAATTCGTCGGGAACGAATTTGCCCAGCCAAAGGCTGGCCTCCGGTGAAAGGCAGGAGCCTTTCATTAATCCCCTGGAGCATAGATAACTATGTGACCGGGGTGAGTGAGCGCAGCCAACAAAGCTGCAACTTGAAAGACGACAGGTATATATCTTTAAAATTAATTCACACCATAATTATATATCTCTAATAAAAAAATCTTCTTTCCTGATAAACCCTCTATTTAAAGTAAATAACGTTGAAATAAAATAATTTTTTAAGAAACGATCAGAGCCTAAATATATTTTAAGCTGGATCACTATCATTAACAGGCCATAGTGTAACCATGCTCATCAGTCAATAACACATAAATCATAGTTATGAACTGAAAATAGGAATGTTGTTCCCTCTAACCACGTTTTCTATTTAAAAGGTAGTCATTTTATGGCAAATAAAATAGATACAAGAATCAGCTACAAAACACTCTTTAACGATAATCCTGATCTCTATTGCTTTCCTGGTTTACCTGAAGCCAATGATGGCCCGCTTGCTTATCTGGTTGATCTATATCAGCAAGTTAGAATGTTTGAGAGTAAAGCAGACAAAGATAGTGCTCAATTTCTCTCTCAGCGACGACCCGATATTGAAAAACTCCTGCTTGACAGTACCAGCCTGAATAAAACCAGTAAGTTATTACCGCTTGTTATTGAAGCGCTGGCTGAAAAAGTGCAAGCGCATATAAACAAGAAACAGCCTGTCACCAATTCATTAGCAGAGATACACTACCCACTCTCACTGCCATTTCATTTTCCGCTAAAACAAACGACGACAGTATTGGCCGAAAAAGAGATCCCTTTGTTGGAACTTATTCAGCAGGCAGACAGTAAATATCCCAATTTTATTGATGGCAACTTGAGTGCCGATTCACTGCAAACGGCGATGATGATAAGCAGTACGCTGGCACCAACGCTGCAAGCCTTGCTATTGGAAAAATCACAAAGCAGCCAGAAAGATTTCTTTGAGAAATATTATGGTGTCAAAGGAGATGCAGCCAAAGCTGCAGAATCGCTGTCCCGTCTCACCGTGTTTACCCAACAAACCGGACTGAGTTCCCAAGAGGCTGAAAGCCTATTTGCCGTTAATGGAATATCAGAAAATACCGTAACACACAGCATCGTCACGTACTCCAACAATGTCGCCAAACCCTTGGATGCCGGAAAAGAATTCCCTTCCGGCATTAACTACGCCGCTTCATACATCAATGCAGGCAAGGCACCAGCGCTTTATCTGGAAAAAAACAAGGATAAAGATACGGCCAAAGACATCATCCAGCTTAAAGGGATCAGTAACGATAACTTTGACCGTATCCAACGTTTCCTGCATATTCAAAAAACGTTGAAACTCAGCTACGAACAGCTTGATCTGTTATTGGCAACATCAAAACAGGCAGAAAAACAGACAGACTATGTGATTACAGAAGCAACTCTGCGCACATTAGGCGTATTCTTGCATTTCCAACAAGAATATAACGCTACCGCAGAGCAATTTGCTGCCTTTATAGGGCAAATCACCCCCTATTCCCTTGAGAATAAATTCTCTTTCTTTGATCGTGTGTTCAATACACAGGGACTGTCACAACAAGCTGCCGCCGCTTCTGTTTTTGTGCTGGATAATCAAGAGTTCGATCCAAACGCCACCGAAGGGCCGGATGCACTCACCGTCAATCAATTATGTGCGGGATTAAATATTAATGACGCGACTTGTCAGATATTGCTTGCTTTCGTCATGCAAGCGCAAGGATTAACCAAGCCTAAGCGTTCATTGGATGTCGTTTCCGCCCTGTATCGTCTGGTTGCATTACCGCGGATGCTACGCTTGTCAGTTAAAGAAGGTTTGGGGCTGTTATTGTTATTGAATCGTGAGAATACAAGCTACCTGCAACAACTGGCGGGCATCCCTGTATTGGCTCAAGACGCCAAAGCCGTAGATATCCTTGATGTGCTGATCGCTGTTATGAATGCTACCCGATGGATTAAGCAGCACAAATTGTCTCCCTTATCTCTTCACTTGTTGCTGACTCCTTATCCCTCTGACAGCAATACCACAGCAGAAATTGAAAATATTGACTGGCTCAAAAAAGTCAGAGAAGTGATACCCGATACAAGTAATGCCCTGCTGAGTGAAGATAAAATTGCCACTGAAATGAGAGGATTCCAAGCGAAAAAAACACCCGTCATCTGGATGAGTGCGCTGGCTAAAATAGTGGATGAAAAACTCGGCATTGTTTTGAGTAGTGCTCTTTCCACTGATAATGAAACAGACAAGGCGTTAATCAACGAAGTCAGTAATATCCTCAAAGCGTTAGCCCAAGATGAAGCATGGAAACTACAGGGTGATACCTGGACCCAGACACTGACAACACTACTTATTAATGCCTTTATTGCCCAGCAAGACCTGATCATTAATGGCATTAGTCATGTTTTTAACATTGATAACTCCCTTGTACTGCCCTTATTGCAATGGACAGGTAACAATCAATCCGATTTCTTGCGCAATACCATTGCCTTAGTGCGTCGTTCTGGCGATCAACAACAGAAAGCGATCACTGCATGGTACGATTTGAACCGTTATGCTGCGGTTTGCAATTTATTCAAGCTGACAGAAAAAAGTGTACAAGAGATGATTAACCATCCGGACTGGTTTAAGTTGAATCAGACTGACGGAAAACTCCGTCCTCTTGATTTGACTTTCCTGCATCGTCTGAGCCGCTATGGTGACTGGCTGAACCTTTTGCCAGAAAATAAAACTGAAGATGATGTGTTCTATTATCTACGCCAGGCCAATCAAATAGGGCAGAATCCTTCTGTCCCAAATACTTGGACAGCCGAACAGGCTGCAACCAATCTGGCAGAATTGATGGGTTGGTCAGATAAGGAAATCCTGCGGGTAACTCATTATTTTGATAATAATGTGGCACAGAATGTCGTTGGTGTAAGCACCATCATGCGCCTCAAGACATTGGCAGAAAAAAGTGAAATATCTGCCCAACCATTACTGGATGTTGCCAAATTGACAACACAATCCAGTTATGATCACTGGCAGCAAGTCAGCAGTGCTTTGTTTGCCGCCACGCCTTCCGAATCACAATCCAAATTAGAAGGCTCACTCAATGAAATCTGGCGTGATGCGCTGGTTGAGTACCTATTGAAACGCTGGGCCACTTCTGATGATGCTTTGTCTGGTATCATCACAATCGAAGATCTTTCGAACTATTTCCTGACCGATCTGCAAGTTGCCGCAGAAGTGGATACCAGCCGGGTGGCTTTCTGTATTGCCAGCTTGCAGCGATATCTTTTCCGGCTCTTTTCTCATTTAGAAAGCGGCTATGATTTACTGATTCTGACTGATGAACAAATCGAGTACTGGAATCGCTACCTGAACCAATATAATCATTGGCAAGTTTGGCAGGGACAAAGAAACTTCCCAGAGAATTTTATTGCTCCTGCGCACCGATTACGTAAAACCCGTGCCTTTGCTGATTTGGAAAACGATTTGGGTCAGTCCCGTTTGAATAATGATATGATCCAGACGGCTATTCTGCGTTATCTGACTGAGTTCGAAAGGATCAGCAATCTCCAATTGATCAGTGGCTATATCGACGGCTCTGATCCGCAAAATGACCACTACCACTTTATCGGCAAGAACAATGCTGAACCGGTGGAATATTACTGGCGTACCCTTGATATCAGTATGCGTGATGCCAATGATATCATCAGCCCGCTGGCATGGAGTGAATGGGAAAAAATCACGTTATCCTTATCAGGGACTTTATTAGCCATCAGGCCCATCGTCATTTCTGGTCGTCAATATGCAATCTGGGTTGAACGTGAAGCCACACCATTGATGGGAGCGGATCAGAAACCAACAGATTATCGCGCCATCAATGTGAAATTTACCTTTAAGCAGAGCAATGGTGAATGGAGCGCACCCAACGCGTTATTCCGTCTTGATGGTACGGATGACAATGGTGAATATCCTGTCAAAGACGGTAATCGTGTGCCTGATAAAGATAACCCCTACTTGAAGGATGAAAAATATAAACCTGCATTGGTTGCAATGGTCGATGTGCAACGCGAAAGTGATCCCTGGATGGGGGTTTTACTCTACGACACCGAGAAAAAAGACAGTAATAGCTGGGAAAAAAATAAAGATTATTATCTTGAATTACGCGATTTATTACTGATAGATAAAAAATCCCTTAACCAAGGGGATGAGAAAAAACTGGTGACAACATGGCATAAACTCTTTAAAAACCCCGATACCTTACAACATCATTATGCCGGTACAGATAAATTTGTCACTGTCAAAGAAACAGAGCGGAAAGATAAAAAAGCATTTGGAAACTTTAAGCCATTTAGATCCTCTATCTTAAGCTTAGACATCAGGCTAGACAGTACAAAAACCAGACTTTTGTTAACGGGTAAGAATACATTAGTCAAACGTCATATCCCAAATAACAAAACAAAACCTATCGATCCCAACCAACTTCCGACCAAAGAACTCAATTGGGTAATCAATATTGATAATATTCATATTGAAACCCAAATACCGGCCAGTAGTTCAGGGCTGAAAACATTTAATTTTGAATGGAAAAGCAGTGAGGCACCGACCAATGTATTCACCATAAGTTATGATGAAACAAAACTTTTCCAGTTATTACCTCATGAATGGCAGGCGAATAAAATCACGAAAAGTTATGATCTTTCATGGGTCAACGGAGAAACATTCCAGCTCAGTACGCAATGGGATTCAAGCAATGACAAAAAACTGTCTATTGCAATTGCAGGGGATAATACCGCTATAGACAGCGCCAAATATCCCACTGAAGACGAGGCCAAATATGCTGAATCCTACTTGGCCCTGATTAACTATTCTAAAGATCAGAGCCTATTTCCTCATAAAGAGAAGGAGCTATTCTCTAAAGAAATTAGATTAGATGGTCAGGCATCGACAGGAGAAATCGTATTCCCACTTACTCCAGAGATTAAAAAATATTCTTTTGGTTTAGTTACATTGATTATTTTGGATCCAAAAGATACAAAAAACCCGATGTATATCGTCGAGAATATGTACGAAGTCACCATTGAAGAAGGCGATAAGATCCCCTCCATTACATTACAAAAGAATAACCAGCAAGCGCAGTATCTGGACATCCAAAATTTAGGTTTCAAATCTACTGCCATCAGATTAAATACACTGTTTGGCAAACAACTGGTTGCGCGAGCCACCCAATCCATTGAACGTGTACTGGCGTGGGATACTCAGTCATTGCCTGAACCGGCATTAGATGACAAAACATCACCGACTAAAGTCGATTTTAACGGTGCCAACGGGCAATATTTCTGGGAACTCTTCTTCCACCTGCCCTTCTTGGTTTCTGCCCGTCTCGGTGAAGAACAGCGTTTCTATCACTCCCGCCGTTGGTTTATTAATTATCTGTTTGACCCTTACGGGGGCATTCGGATGTGGAACTCCCGCCCAATTATTGAAAGTGGCAGTAATCTGCCGCCATCAATCGGGAATATCGATCCTGATACCGTAGCCTATAGCCAGCCGATTTATTATCAGAAAGCCCTGTTCCACTATTTGATCAAACTTTGGATACAAGAAGGGGATAACCTTTACCGACAATTGACCAGAGACAGTCTCAATGAAGCGGGCTTATGTTACCAACAGGCACTCCAACTATTGGGTACATTACCGGAAGGACTGGATGCAACCCACTGGCATCCGACGACGCTTGAAAAGATCAAAAACACCTTTGATCCCAGTGTCCGTGCCGTCAATAGTTTATTTAAATCTCCCTTTAATACCCTATTGATTGAACATCAAAAAACACTGGAAAATCGCCTCTACAATTTACGGCACGGCTTAACACTTGATGGAAAAGTTCAACCTTTGCCACTTTATTCCAGCGCTGCCGGAGCTGATGGCGTAATGCAAAGAAATGCGGGGTATGTCACCAGCGTATTGAGCAATATGCAGCAACAAATCCCGCCTTATCGTTTCCCGATGATGTTAAAACGCGCTGGGGCGGCGGTGAAACAGTTAACAGAAATGGGGCATCGGTTATTTCAGGCTATCGAAAGCGAAGTCAATGCAGAACAGGAAGTACTGGAGCAATCACAAGCGCTCAGGCTATCTGCGTTTGCCATTGAGCTGCAACAAGAGGCTGTCCAGCTTGCCCAAATGGGTAAAGTCACTCTGGAAGAAAGTAAGAAGATGGCGCAAGAAAGATATGAGCACTACCACAGCTTATATGAAGAAAACCTCACTTCTTTAGAAATCTCCTCGATCAGCCTGAAAACGGCATCAGAAGTGGCCAAACTGGCGGCAGCCCCATTTTATGTTACCGGTGCAGCGCTGGAAGTTGTGCCTAATATTTTTGGTATGGCCGTCGGTGGCGCCAAATACTCTTCTCCAGTGACTACTGCTGCCATTATTGCCCAGCTCACGGCTGAAAGTTTAGATATTGCAGCCGAAAGGTTACAAGATGGAGCAGACTTTCAACGTCGTCGCCAAGAGTGGGAAATTGAATACAAACAGGCACAAAGTGAGATCAATATCATTGAGATGCAATTGAAAGAGCAGGAATTGCTGGTCAAAAGCGCCCAAACAGCCTTACGGGAAGCTCAGTCACAGCAAGCCGCCGCCCGCGAGCTTTATGAGTTTATGACAACGGGTTTCCTGATTGTTCCAACTTATCAGTGGCTGATGGGACGTCTCACTGCCTTGTATGCTCCTGCCTATGACGCTGTTCTTTCACTGTGTCTGATGGCAGAAAGAAGCTGGCGTTATGAAGTCGGAGATTACCAGCGGCAGGGCTTCATCAAAACCACGGCATGGAATGATTCCTATCGTGGCTTATTGGCAGGAGAATCATTGCAGGTCGATTTGCTGCAAATGGAAAACGCATGGCTGCAACGTAATGAACGCCGTTTGAATATCAAGAAGACGATCTCGCTAAATTCATTACTGTCAAATAATGGATTGAAAAAACAGATTGATAAAAAGCAGTCTCTCAGCTTTACACTAGATTCCCAGTTGTTTGATGACAATTATCCCGGCCACTATCTGCGCCAGATTAAACGGGTTTCCGTTTCAATATCACTGGATACCCTGAATCTGGGTTCTGTTCTGTCATCGGAAATTAGTGCCATCCTGACGCAGACCAGCAGTTCAACATTAATCAGCGCGGATATGGATGGTGTCAATTGGCTTTACGACCCCAACCGACAAAAAGGCAGCAGTAAAAATGTGGTGAATAACCTGCGCGCTCAACAGCAAATCGCACTTTCTTCCTTAAGCGAAGATGATGGCGGAGTCGCTAAAGAAAATTGGCTATGCACCCTGATGTTTGATGATGATCGTTATCTGCCTTTTGAAGGGACTGGTGCCGTTTCAACCTGGACACTGGAATTCCCCGATCAAAGCGTGATCGACGACATCTTTTATTATCCGGCCTTTATCCCTGTATGGCGGTTAAAAGATATCAATATTCATGTCCACTATACCGCCGTGGATGGAGGCAAACAGTTTGCCAAAGCCGTAAAAGAAAAACTCAACAAATAATCATTCAATATTGGGACAGAGTGAGCAAAAAGCCCCGTCAGTTTTCCGACGGGGCTTTTATCTGACATGATGTTGCTATTTGAAAATCAATCAGAACAACTCATGGCTTTCCCCATTCTCGGTAACCGTTGTCCCCACATCCGGCATTGCATATCCCATCGGTTGCGTGCCTTCAATGAAATATTCTTTACGGGTATTGCCACCACCGTTAGATAACTTACCCGTTGCCCGATCAATCGTGACGGAAACAATGCCGACAGGCTGCTCCATCATTTTCTCAGGAACACCTTCCAGCACAACCTTCATGAAATCATCCCAGATTGGTTGGGCCGTTTTCGCACCACCTTCACCTTTCAATACCGGAGTACGTCCCAAACTTCTGCTGTGCTCATCAAAGCCAATCCAAACCGTTGCCACCATATCCGGGCCGTAACCGGAGAACCACGCATCTTTCGAACTGTTGGTCGTTCCCGTTTTTCCGCCAATATCACGACGCTTCAAGTCACGGGCAGCACGCCAGCCCGTTCCCATCCAACCCGGTTCACCAAAGACATTGGTATTCAAGGCATCATGGATCAGAAATGCCAGCGGTGTGCTGATAACGTGAGGAGCATACTTCTGGTCATCCGTGTCAGCATTCACCGATACATGCTCCAGTTTCGGCTGGGGCGGCAAGGCTAAGTTTTGCGAAACATCGGAATGAGCCACATCCTCAATGGAATCTTCAGACAATTCGATGGAGCGTGCCGTATCACCATAAATCACCGGAATGTTTTCACATTTCGGACAAGCAATTTTAGGTTTGGCTTCAAACAGGACTTTCCCTTCATCATCTTCAATTTTAGTAATGAAGTAGGGGTCAACCAAGTAACCACCATTCGCCATTACCGCATAGCCACGCACTAACTGCATTGGTGTAAATGAAGGGGAACCCAGCGCCAAAGATTCTGTGCGAACAACATTTTCGCCTGGCAAACCAAAGCGTTTCAAATAATCAGCAGCATAGTCCACACCCATTGCCCGCATGGCCCGAACCATTACCACGTTCTTCGATTGTCCCAACCCCTGACGCAGACGAATCGGCCCGTTGTAAGTCGGTGGTGAGTTCTTCGGACGCCAATCTGTTCCTGCACCTGAATCCCAGCGGCTGATAGGAGCATCATTCAACAGCGATGCCAGCGTCAGCCCTTTATCCATCGCAGCGGTGTACAGGAATGGCTTGATATTGGAACCAACCTGACGCAATGATTGCGTCACACGGTTAAATTTACTCAGTTCAAAATCAAACCCACCCACTAGCGCTTCTACCGCACCATCCATCGGATTGATGGAAACCAGCGCTGCGTTGACGTCAGGGAGCTGGGCAAGCCACCAGATGTCATTAACTTTTCTGACCCAAATCTGTTCACCCGCCCGAATGACTTCATTGACGCTACGCGGAGCAGCCCCTTGCAAACCATCGGTTTTGAATGGCCTGGCCCAACGGACACCCGCCATAGTCAGTTCAGCTTTACTGCCATCCGTCAGCATGGCTTCTGCTTGGTTAATGCCGGATTCAGTCACAATGGCAGGCAACAGAGGGCCGTATTTAGGCAAAGTTTTCAGCTTATCGATAATCTGCTTTTGGCTCCACGCTGGCTGGCTGGCTATCCATAACACTTCCTGCGCACCGCGATAACCATGACGGACATCGTAATCAATCACATTGGTACGAACGGCATTCACCGCAGCCAGCTGAGCTTTGTGTGTAATCGTAGTATAGACCTTATATCCATCGGTATAAGCGTTTTCACTATAACGATTGATCATTTCCTGACGCGCCATTTCCGTCAGATAAGGCGCTGAGAAAACAATTTGCGGGCCATGATAACGGGCAACCAATTTCTCTTCTTTGGCTTCATTGTATTGACGCTGGGTGATGTACCCCTCTTCCAGCATCCGTCCCAATACCACATTACGGCGGTTCACAGCCCGGTCATAAGAATAAAGCGGGTTAAACGTTGACGGGGCTTTCGGCAATCCGGCAATCATTGCCATCTCACTCAACGTCAGTTCATTGACTGTTTTGCCGAAATAGACTTGAGCCGCAGCACCAACACCATAGGCACGCTGCCCCAGATAGATCTTGTTGAGGTACAACTCAAGAATTTCATCTTTCGTTAGCAGTTGTTCGATCTTAATCGCCAGAAATGCTTCTTTCGCTTTACGTATCAGCGTTTTTTCTGGGCTGAGGAAAAAGTTTCTCGCAAGCTGCTGCGTGATGGTACTCGCTCCCTGAGTAGCATGACCGGACGTCATTACTACAGAAGCCGCACGAACAATCCCGATAGGGTCCACACCATGATGTTCATAAAAACGACTATCTTCTGTGGCGATAAAGGCTTTCATCATCAAGGGGGGCATTTCGGACAAGGTAAGGGGCAAACGACGTTTTTCACCGTATTGGGCTATCAATTCGCCATCAGCACTGAACACCTGCATCGGTGTTTGTAATCGGACATCCTTTAAAGTCGCAACATCAGGCAACTGTGGCTCGATATATTTGTATAAACCAAAAATCGAGGCGGTTCCCAATAAAATGCAAACAACAATAAGGATCAAAAAATACTTTATGAACTTCACCTGAAATTTCTCACGCCATGTTAATCGGGCAGTTTATAAACGATCAGTACATAGTATAAAGGGAACAGTATAAAGGCTATACAGCACTATGAATATGACCTTTTCATGAACAAAATTTTCATAAACAACGGCTTTCATGAATAACCGTTTTCATTGATAGTAGATAGGGAGATCTCTACATGTATCCATCTAAATGGTATATCGGACTGGATATCCAAGATCATTACATCCGCGCTCTTGCAGCCACTAAGCGTCGTGATGGCTGGCAACTGCGACATTGCTGGCAATACCGCTTATCAAACGAAATTATTTCAGGAGGACGGCTGCAATATCCTGAAAAATTCAGTCATATCTTAATGCAATGGCGACAAATATTACCTAAAAATATTAGCCTAAGATTAACACTCCCTGTTCAACAAACCTTACAGAGACAGATACCCTTACCTAACCATACGACAATGCAAGAACCCGAACTTGGTTGGTTTGTACATGCCTGTGCTGAAAAACAGTTTCCCGTCAGTGACCTTGCGTTGGACTACCGTATTCATGGTCAGCAAGTTTACATCAGCGCCACGCGCCAAAAAGATCTCACACTCTGGCTGAAATTATTCACGGATATCAATCTATCCCCTGACGCCATTGATATTGCGCCTTGTGCGTTACGTTATGCAGCGAGGCTCGCAGGTATTCCTGATAACAGTTGGCTGGTTCATAAACGCATGATGGACTGGCTATGGGTTTCCCCCGCCAATCATCCTTTTGGCTATGGGCTGATAGCATCACAATCACACCCTGATCTGGCTCAGGTCATCAAGCAATTACCCATTACACCAGAAACAGAAAACTGTGCGATTTATTGCAGCAATGAAGGGGAGGATGAAGAACAAACAACATCAATAAAGGCGATACCTGAACCCACAAAATCAGCTCATCCTTGGCAGATTTTATCAGCATTCCGCCATTATCAGCCTCCGTTACCAAAACAAATAAATGCGTTTATTGTTGCCGCCGGGTTGGCTCTCAGGCCGAATGATCGATGATGTATCAAGTCAATTTTTTACCCTGGCGACAGAAAAAACTGAAACGTCAATGTCAGAAGTGGGGGTTGTTGCTCTGCTTGCAACTCACATTATGGGCTGTTGTGTTGCTGTGTATTTCTACGCAGCAAACCAGCCAAATTGAGCAATATTGCAGGCAATTAACGGAAATTAAGCACCAATCAACACTATTAGGACAAACTATCAAGGAAACGGATCATGCAGTACAACAGCATTATCAATTGAGCCAATTATTACGGAAAAAACAGATATTCATGGAACAGAATAAACGCTACTTACAGTTATTTCGTCAACTTCCCCATTTGTTACCGCAAAACAGCTGGCTCACAGCATTTAGCGATGACAACGGGCAACTCATTTTTACCGCTCATAGCCAAGACTACGCAGAAATCTCCGATTTGTTAGATAACCTGACCGATGATCCGGCTCTCACCAATGTTCAACTTAAAAAAATGACCACGGCTGAAGATCAGATCAAAGTCTTTACTATTGATGCCGACTGGCTGATAGGAGAAGCCCGTGAGAAGTAATTACCTTGAGTGGTTTCATCGACCTGTATGGCAACAATGCCTATTGCAGCAATTAGTTATCATTTTGCTGCTGATGGGTTTCTATTTTCTTGTTTGGCAGGAAAACCAGCATAAAATCCATGCCTTTCAACGCCATATTACAGAACAACAGAATAATGCCGCACAGTCTCAACAGCGAATCAAAGAGCTGCCATCCTTGTTTGATATTCAGCAGAAAATCCGGCAAATCACAGCAGAGCTTGGCCAAAATAGCTATATTCATTCAAGGGACATTTATTCAAGGGACATTTCGCCAAAGGGTATTCCATCAAAAAATGAATCCCATAAGGTAACCGTACTCAAACGACTGCATTTACCCCTGATCCATTCAGGCAGCCAGCTTATGGAATGGAAAAGCTATAAAGAAAATAATCAGATTTTCTGGCATATCGTACTGTCACTGAATTATGATCAACTTCTCCATTTCCTGAGTGAAATTCAACAGTTGCAGCCCCCATTACTGATTAAACATCTCACCATAAAGCCTATTGATGGCAACCTGATCGTCCGCATCGTTTTATCAGACATGACCTTATCAGACTCAGAACCCCCTGATATGAACCTGCCAAATAAAATACAGCCTGCTCCTGTTAACAGTAATGGGGAGACATCATGAACAGACGACATTCATTGATCCTGCTTATCTGTCTGTTACTGCCAATTTCCGGTTCCTCCATAGAAAATAATCCGGAAACAGAAAACAGCTATAACATAGAGAATCTTTCTGAGGTCGAAAGATCTGTAAGAAATCCGTTCCAGCCCCCCATCAACCCAATAGCAGATGACATGGAATTTTCCTCAACGGAACGACAGGAACAGGAGATCGAATATCAGACAATTACCCTAAAATATGCCGATGCAGAACAGGTTGCAGAACGGCTGCAAAAAAATCGCCCCGCTCTGCTGACAAAATGGGGAAAAGTTGAGCATGACCCCTTGACCAACAGCGTGATACTGGAAGACAAATTTGATGCCATTACCCGTATCAGAAACTGGCTGAAAGAAGTTGATACTCCGAAGCAACAAGTGCAGATTACCGCCCATATTGTTACCAGCAGCAGAGAAGCGTTGCATGAATTGGGGATTCACTGGGGTGTCATCGCCGATCCCTTAAATCGCGCAATCGGGCTAAATCGTTTGAATCTACATCAACCAGCAGGCAATCAGCGCCATCGGTTAGTATTGAATACCGCACGCATTCACGCAAATCTGCTGGAAATGGAGCTTAGCGCACTGGAGCAGGAAAATCAGCTCGATATTATTGCCAGCCCACGGCTGACCGCATCTCACCAGCAATCCGCCAGCATCAAGCAAGGTTCAGAAATCCCCTATATTATTCAAGACAAGGACAAAACGACGATCCAGTTTAAAGAAGCAGTATTAGGTATGGAAGTTACACCCCATATTTTGCGGGAGGGTAAAATCCGGCTTGCCCTGAAAATCAGCCAAAACGCACCTGGTTTTCCTATCAGTCAGGGAGGAAATGAAAATCTTGCCATAGATAAACAGGAGATCATAACTCAAGTCACGGTCAGAAATGGAGAAACACTGATTCTGGGCGGTATCTTCCAACAGAAAAAAGCAGCAAACCAGCAAAAAGTCCCTTACCTATCAGATATTCCCCTGATAGGTACATTATTTAATCAAAATGGGGAACAACACAGCCGAAGAGAACTCGTAATTTTTATTACACCTCAATTGATCAACATTTAACCAAATTAAATATATCACATATAAATCAGTATATTATTAAAGTTAATTGTGCTTTTTTTATCAGTTCACCCACCATTTTTCTTGGTCTGGGCTGTTTATGGATTTGACGCTGAGTGTAATTTAGCATACAAGGATTACCTAATTGAGTGAGCAGGTCTAACATCACAAGTAAGAGTCTACAGATATTAGGCTCTCAATCAGCCAGCAAAAGCATGAGTCAGATAACAAAAGCTCGTGCCAGATTTATATAGTTGCAATACAGGTTGATGTGCTGAGATAATTTTCCTATCTGATCTCACATTCTCACTCATGAGGTTTCAGTTTAGGTCCCGTGGCTAATCTGATTGGCGGGGCGGGTTATCATTAACAAATAGTCTTAGTAATACCAAAAACATGGCAGAGAAACGCAATATCTTTCTGGTTGGGCCTATGGGTGCCGGCAAAAGCACTATTGGTCGTCAGTTAGCTCAGCAACTCAATATGGAGTTTTACGACTCTGATCAAGAAATTGAGCGACGTACCGGAGCTGACGTGGGCTGGGTATTTGATGTGGAAGGCGAAGAAGGCTTCCGCGACCGCGAAGAAAAAATAATTAACGAACTGACTGAAAAACAAGGCATTGTATTGGCTACTGGTGGGGGTTCAGTGAAATCGAAAGAAACCCGTAATCGCCTGTCTGCCCGTGGTGTGGTCGTCTATTTAGAAACAACCATCGAAAAACAGTTGGCTCGTACTCAGCGCGATAAAAAACGCCCTTTACTTCAGGTTGACGCACCAGCACGTGAAGTTTTAGAAAATTTGGCTGATGAGCGTAATCCTCTTTACGAGGAAATTGCTGACGTGACTATTCGTACGGATGAGCAAAGCGCCAAAGTCGTCGCTAACCAAATCATTGAATTATTGGAAAAAAACTGATTATAGCGGATTCACTCTGCGGCAAACGATAAGGCGAAAGCTGATATGGAACAAGTGACTGTTACGTTAGGTGAAAGAAGCTATCCGATTACCATAGCCGAAGATCTATTTTCTACCAATGAAGCGTTCAAGCCCTTGCAAGCAGGCCAACAGGTCATGATTGTAACTAATGAAACGCTGGCTTCCCTGTATCTTGAGCAGGTGAAATCCACATTGCAGGAAATGGGGCTTCGGGTAGATGAGGTTATCTTGCCTGACGGCGAACAGTACAAATCGCTTTTTGTGCTCAACGACATATTTTCTGCCCTGCTGGAAAATAATCATGGTCGTGACACAACGCTTATCGCTCTCGGTGGTGGTGTAATCGGTGATATGACGGGGTTTGCCGCAGCCAGTTATCAGCGCGGCACTCGTTTCATCCAATTACCCACCACATTACTTTCTCAGGTTGACTCTTCTGTCGGCGGAAAAACAGGGGTCAACCATCCCCTCGGCAAAAACATGATTGGGGCTTTTTACCAACCAGCTTCTGTGGTTGTCGATCTCAATTGTCTGAAAACATTGCCAGCTCAAGAGTTATATGCTGGCCTTGCTGAAGTCATCAAATATGGCATCATTCTGGACGGTGAATTCTTTAGCTGGCTTGAAGACAATATTGAGAAATTACTGGCTCTCGATAACCAATCAATGGCTTATTGCATTCGTCGCTGTTGTGAACTTAAGGCAATGGTTGTCACAGCTGATGAGCAAGAACGCAGTGGAATACGGGCGCTGTTAAACCTTGGTCACACCTTTGGCCATGCAATTGAAGCTGAAATGGGTTACGGTGTCTGGCTGCATGGTCAGGCTGTTGCTGCTGGCATGGTAATGGCGGCACGAGCTTCTGAGCTTGTCGGTACATTTTCACAACAAGAGACTCAACGTATTATCCTCTTGCTGGAACGCGCAAAACTACCTGTCAACGGCCCAGTGGAAATGTCCCCAGACGACTACTTGCCTCATATGATGCGCGATAAAAAAGTCTCCGCAGGAAAATTGCATTTAGTGCTGCCTACAGCTATTGGAGAAGCCAAACTTCGTTCTGATATTAGGAAAGAAGTTATATTGGAGGCTATTCACCTATGTCAACCATCCACCAACTAAAATACGTGATTATCTGAATGATGAATCATTCCTTAGCTGTTATGCTATAAAATAGCTACATTATCTATCAGATAGTGCATTATCGGTTTTAGTTAGGTCAGGCTGCCAAACCTCTTAAATAGCAATTGGCAGTATTATCTCTGCTGGGAGGGCATATGGACGAATTAGAATCAGAAAAAAAACAAAAGACAGAAACTGAATTTAAACCCGATACTTCTGATCGTCGCCCTCCGCGATCGAAACGCCAATCCAATCAGCCTAAATTTGCAGTATCCCGTCAGCAAATGATGATAGGTGTTGGCATTCTGGTACTTTTGCTTCTGATTATTGCCATCAGCTCTGCATTAAAATCACCAACTGAGCATGAAAAACAGCAGTCTTCAAATGCAACCGAAAAGAGTATCGACCTTTCTGGTTCCCCCACATTCTCTGATAATCAACAAGATAGCGGTCAGGAAAATCAATCTGTGCCTGCTACCAATAATACAGCTAATAACGCACATGAAATCGGCTTACCACCGCCGATTAGCAGTACCCCAAGCAGAGATCTTCCTCCAACGACTGGAACCGGTGGCTATAACCAGCGTATAGAATTACCCGGTGATATTACTGATGCTTTGAATCAACAACAGAGTAATATCAATAATTCAGTACAAAACAATCTGGCTCCGTCACAGACCAAACCTGTAAAACCCGTGGTAACTCCATCTGTTGAGCAGAAAAAACCAGAAAAAATAACACCACCAAGAATAGAAAATAAGGGAAGAGAAGAAAACCCGCCCAAGGCAGTGGCTAAGCCTGTCACAAGTAATCATCAACCCAATAAAAAGAGCGGGGCTGATGCAGGTGGTGATTTACTGAAAGCTCCCGCCAACCGATTCACACTCCAGCTGAGCAGCGCTAGTCGCTACGATACCTTAGTTGCTTTCGCTAAAAAACATAACCTTTCTAATTATAAGGTTTATGAAACTAAACGTGACGGTAAAACATGGTTTATCTTGATTCACGGTAACTATAGTTCCGTTTCTGATGCAAAAAACGCCATTTCTTCATTCCCTGCGGAAGTTCAGGCCAAAAAACCGTGGGTCAGGAAACTACAACAAGTTCAGCAAGATCTGAAAAAATAAAACTATTTTGATTAGGCGCTGATATGCTGTCCTAAACAGAGTACAATCTGCGGCTCTGAAATTATTGAATAACTAGTTTGGCGGCATGAAAAAAAAACGCGCTTTCTTAAAATGGGCCGGTGGAAAATACCCCTTGGTAGATGATATTAAACGTCATTTGCCAGAGGGCGATTGCTTGATTGAGCCATTTGTTGGCGCAGGCTCGGTATTCCTAAATACCGACTATGATTCTTACATCTTGTCAGACATCAACAGTGATCTGATCAATTTGTACAACACCGTAAAATCTCGTGCGGATGAATTTATTAGTCATGCCCGTCCACTATTCTCATCGGAATTCAACAACTCCGAAACCTTTTATCGCCTGAGAGAAGAGTTCAACAAAAGCAAAGATCCCTTTCGCCGCAGTCTGTTGTTTCTTTACCTCAACCGCCACTGTTATAACGGTCTTTGCCGTTATAATTCACGGGGGGAGTTCAATGTTCCTTTCGGGCGCTATAAAAAACCTTATTTTCCGGAAAATGAGCTTTACTGGTTTGCAGAAAAGTCCCAAAAGGCAACTTTCATCTGCCAACATTATGAAACTGCACTAAATAATGTGCCAAAAGGCGCTGTAGTTTACTGTGATCCTCCATATGCCCCACTTTCGTCCACGGCTAATTTTACAGCTTACCATACAAATAATTTTAACCTTCTGGATCAAGAAAATCTGGCTCATATAGCCTATCATCTCTCGTCTCAACAAAGCATTCCGGTACTCATTTCCAATCATGACACACCGATAACCCGGGAATGGTATCATCAAGCTTCCCTTTACATTGTTAAAGCCCGTCGGACAATAAGTAGAAATATTCTTGCCCGAAGTAAAGTTGATGAACTTTTGGCGTTATACTGCCTGAAGTGATTGAGGTTTCCTTCCCCTGAAATTAAGGGGATAAAACAATGAATTGGAGATGATAATAATGAAGAAAAACTTTCTGATCGCCCCATCCATTCTATCTGCTGATTTTGCCCGCTTAGGTGAAGATACCGCTAAGGTTCTGGCAGCAGGCGCTGACGTTGTGCATTTTGATGTCATGGATAATCACTATGTGCCAAATTTGACCATCGGCCCGATGGTCTGTCAGGCGCTACGTAATTATGGTATCACTGCCCCGATTGATGTTCATCTCATGGTAAAACCGGTTGATAGCATTATCCCTGATTTTGCCAAGGCTGGTGCAACCTATATCACTTTCCACCCTGAGGCGAGCGAACATGTTGATCGCACCTTACAACTCATCAAAGAACATGGGTGTAAAGCGGGTTTAGTTTTTAATCCCGCAACCCCCCTCAGTTACCTTGATTATGTTCTGGATAAGCTGGATGTGATTTTACTGATGTCGGTTAACCCTGGTTTCGGCGGTCAGTCTTTCATTCCAGAAACACTGAACAAGCTGCGTCAGGTACGCAAAATTATTGATGACAGCGGATATGATATCCGTCTTGAAGTTGATGGCGGCATTAAACCTAGTAATATTGCCGAAGCAGCTCAGGCGGGTGCAGATATGTTCGTTGCTGGTTCAGCTATTTTCAGCCAGCCAGATTACAAAGCGGTTATTGATGAAATGCGCAGTGAATTATCAAAGGTAGCATAATGACAAATAATGTCGTGAAAGAAATCCGGGTTATTGCATTTGATCTGGATGGCACACTGGTGGATAGTGTTGATGGTCTAGCAGATGCGTTGGATCAGGCCTTGATTGCCAAAGGATTGCCTGCGGCGGGTAAAAAGCAGGTCGCTGTCTGGGTAGGCAACGGGGCTGATGTCATGGTTGAACGTGCATTGAAATGGGCGGGTGTGGAACCTTCCCCTGAATTGCATAATGAAACTCGCAAACTGTTTGATGCGTTTTATGAAACCAGCGTAACAACAGGCAGTAAGCTGTTTCCTCAGGTCAAAGAGACTCTGGCTGAGTTGGCAAAACATAATTTGCCCATGGCGATTATCACCAATAAACCAACACCTTTTATTGCCCCATTGCTGGAATCATTGGGTATCAGTGAATATTTTTCATTGGTGCTGGGGGGTGACGATGTCAAAGAGAAGAAACCCCATCCCGCTCCACTCTATCTCACAATGGGAATATTTGGTTTACATAAAGAAGAATTGCTTTTTGTTGGCGATTCCCGTAATGATATTTTGGCTGCACAATCAGCGGGTTGCCCTTGTGTCGGCTTGACCTATGGATATAACTACGGAGAATCAATAGCATTAAGCCATCCAACTTATGTGCTAAACCATTTTTCGGATTTACTCCCAACGATTGGACTATCCACTTTGAAACTATTATCCACTTCTAAAAGACAGGAAGCATAATAAAATGAATGAACCCACTGCAATGAAACCAAACTCCCAAAAACCTATTGTATTCAGCGGCGCGCAACCTTCCGGTGAATTGACCATCGGTAACTATATGGGGGCGTTACGTCAGTGGGTTAAAATGCAAGATGATTACGATTGCATCTACTGTATCGTTAACCAGCACGCCATTACTGTACGCCAAGATCCTACTGAACTGAAAAAACGCACATTGGATACACTGGCACTTTACCTTGCTTGTGGTATTGATCCAAAGAAAAGCACTATCTTCGTTCAGTCACATGTACCACAACATTCTCAGTTAGCCTGGGTTCTGAACTGCTACGCCTATTTTGGTGAACTGAGCCGTATGACTCAGTTTAAAGATAAATCATCCCGTCATTCAGAAAATATCAACGCAGGCCTATTTGATTACCCTGTACTGATGGCTTCTGATATTTTGCTTTATCAGGCTAATCAGATCCCAGTGGGCAGTGACCAGAAGCAGCATCTTGAATTATCCCGTGATTTGGCACTGCGTTTTAATGCCTTATATGGCGATATCTTCACGATACCAGAGCCATTCATTCCACAAGGCGGTGGTGCTCGTGTAATGTCATTGCAAGATCCGGCCAAGAAAATGTCGAAGTCCGATGATAACCGCAGTAACGTGATTGCTTTATTGGAAGATCCAAAGTCCGTCGCGAAGAAAATCAAGCGCGCCGTTACCGACTCTGACGAGCCACCTCGTGTACGCTATGATCTGGAAAACAAGCCAGGCGTTTCCAACTTGCTGGATATTCTTGCTGGTGTAACAGGTAAAACTATCCCTGAACTGGAAGCTGAGTTTGAAGGCAAAATGTACGGGCATTTGAAAAGTGCTGTTGCCGACGCAGTAAGCGAAATGCTGACTGGTTTGCAGGAACGCTACCATCATTTCCGTAATGATGAAGTATTGCTTAACCAAATCATGGCAGAAGGAGCGGCTAAGGCACAGGTTCGTGCTCAAGCGACCTTGGATAAAGTCTATGATGCTGTAGGCCTACTCGCCCATCCGTAATAGGATAAATAAATGCCAAAGAATATTAATTTATTCTTTGGCATATCTTTTTAACTGAGTTCTTGGCATTTTCAATTTTGCATTACCATTTTTATTTTTATCATAAGATATAGTTATTTTTTTCTTCTTATTACGTTAGCCCAATTTGCATCACTATTAACTCTTTTAAACATTAAGTCTAACCTACTATTCATTTGCCAATCTTTTGGAGGACTAATAACATCAATTTCATGTTGGTTACCCAATTCTTTATTTTTAACGATAGAAAAAAGTTCTTGATACGACTGTGGCCCAGTCATATCAACAGTCAAATTAAGACGACGGTTTCTGCGATACTCAAGTGTGTTTATCGAAGGTAAATTAGGAACAATACCCGTTCTCCATTTCGAGCTTAATGTTTTATCGTCTTCATTATAAGAATTTTTTCTAATATTACTGGCCATAAAAACTAAAAGAGCCATAACTTTTTCTGATTGAGGTTGTGCAGCAATAATTCCATTTGCAAACTCATTGTAAACTAACTGTTTTATCCTACAGGAATCGAGATATCTTATATTCCATTTTTCATCACTCTTGCTCACTCTTCCCCATCCCATTCCATGACAATCACCAAAACCTATATCCGATTCAAGTTCTAACTTTTCAAACCTTGCTCTTCTCTTAAAGCGCTTTTCAAAAGGTAAATTTTTATCAAAAACATGGGATTTAGTGTGCTTGATATCTGAATCAGTGAGTTCAACATCAACATCCAGATATATTCCTCCTTCCATATACAAAATAGCCAAACGAGCAATATCACAGGCAGATGCATAGTTTTTAAAATCACCATGCATTTGTAGATTAAATACATGATGTAAGAAGTGCATTATCTTTGAATAATCATAATGAGGTGTATCAGCATAGTTTTTATGAAATAAACGATGTAAGAAACTCGCTCTCGTAGAGTCTTTATTAGTGTTTATATCAAATTTGGTTAACTGATTTTTCTTCCTTTCATATAAATCACGCATAAAATCAGTACGAGTAAGATATGAAGCCTGACTAATTAAGAAAGAAAACGCAGTTTCAATATTCCTATATCTAAACTCTCTTACAAAGATTTCTCCAACATCAACAATATTTCCATTATAGCTGAATGTAAGATTTCTCAACGTATGTGATATTAATAATTCTACATTCTTTATTCCCCAAATGTTAACCTCAAACCCAGGATTCTCTGATTTTATTTCTATGATACGCCTTAAATCTCTCTCAGATATTTTATTACCAACCCAAAAATAATGAATTTTCTTTGGAATATTCATAAATCACCTATTAGCTATGGTTGATACTTTAATGATAATATGGTTGTCGTCAGTTGTGCTCTAATGGTATGTTTTTATGATTTTCTTAATTATTTCCCAAATAAACGACGATTAAAATCCTCAATTTTCCCATGCAATATGCGTTGTTGCATTGTCAGATTCCAACTGGCAGACAACCCTGCCGCTCCCATTAAACGACGATATTGCTCTTCATCAAATGGGCTATGAAAAGCAATGGAAATAGCTTCCTGAACAGAAACATCGCTGTTTCGACTTAATAACCTTATCGGCTCACTTGTACTCACAAAACCCGGAGAGATAACCCGATATAACCAGCCACAGCGCCCATTATTTTGCATCATCGCAGCAAAGTCACTAACATAGGTAACTAAATTGAGTTTATAACAAGGAGAGCGTGGTTGAGTTATCTGAATCAGAGTTTCACCCCATTGAAAAATATCGCCAATATAGACATTATCTTCAGTCATCCCTTCAGTTGATATGTTTTCACCAAACAAAGGAGAGGCAATCAATTCAATTAACTCAGGAAATTGTCTTTTCCAAAACAAATAGTGTTCTCTTGGATAGTGACAAAGCGCTCGATCAGGCCCGCCATGAAAACGCGTTTCTGCTTGTTCATCACCTTCCAGACCAAGAGAGGTGAGCTGTAAACGACCATTCACCAACAGCTTACTAATTGCACTGGCACCCAATTTTTTAGAGGATATTGTTTTGCCTCTATATACCTGTGGGTAATACATTTCAGCTCCAACTCCTCCTCAATAGACGAGTATAAATATTACTCTGATAGAATAAACGCGGCAAGCTTCGCTTTAGTTCGTCATAGCAGGGAGCTAGTACACTGTTTTTATGAGCTTTTAAGGATTACTATATTGAGATGTGTGGATTATCTAGAATTTAATTTGGCAAAATTACAATCAATCAAAGCGTGCTCCCGCCCTGTTCATTATGGAGGATAGTAAAAACGGATAGGGATGCCAAATAAAATAATAGAGAAAAAATGTTATGAAAAAATAAACATGCTGATCACTGTGGTGACCAGCATTATCAAGGAAAGTGTTTTTTAACGCTTATTTAATTTTTTCTTCATAACGTTTTGCTGCTTCGTCCCAATTTACAACATACCAAAATGCTTTGATGTAGTCAGGACGGCGGTTCTGATATTTCAGGTAATAGGCGTGTTCCCAAACATCCAGACCCACAATCGGGTAACCGGAAGCACCCGCTATTTCATCACCCATCAGAGGGCTATCCTGATTGGCTGTTGAAACAACAGCCAGTTTGCCATCCTTTTTCAGAACCAGCCACGCCCAGCCAGAGCCAAAACGAGTTGCTGCCGCCTGCTCGAACTCTTTCTTAAAGCTGTCAATACTTCCAAAATCACGCTCAATAGCTGCTTTTAGAGTACCACTCAAGACCGTTCCTAATTTTAATCCCTTCCAAAACATACTGTGGTTCGAATGCCCACCCGCATTATTACGAACAAAAGTGCGCTTATCGGCGGGAAATTTATCGAGCTGTTGAATTAAATTATCAATATCTAATTCACTTAATTCAGGAAAGGCTTCCAAAGCAGTATTTGTGTTAGTGACATAAGTCTGATGGTGTTTAGTATGGTGAATTTCCATCGTTTGCTTATCGAAATGAGGCTCTAACGCATCATAAGGATAAGGTAGAGAAGGCAGTGAATAGCTCATGTCATATCTCCAGTTGTTTAGAATGTATAAAGCTCACACCTTGTGAATAACGCATTTATTATAGTGAATTCAACAACAATGAAAATGATAATCAATTCCATAGATTTCTTATGGTTTCCATTACACATCTAAGTTTCACACCCAGATTAGATTAAAAAACCAAAAAATAACTAAAATAAAGCGTATTAAGCCAATATAAAATATTTTAACCTTACTTAATTTCAATTAAATAAGACACATTAAATGATCATTCCATGAAATTCATTTTCTTTATTGCGTGATCTTCCGCGCAAAAAAGAAACAAAAATTCCTCATGCGCTTTAGTTAACCTTGTTTTGACATAGTATTAACAATTGCAAGGAGATAAAAATATGACTCAAATAATCAAGCATCTTATTCCTGCTGATATTGCAGATACTGCCCTGATAAGCAAGCAACAATATCTACAAGACTACCAATGGTCACTACAAGATCCTGAAGGGTTCTGGGGTGAAAAAGGTAAGATCGTGGATTGGATAAAGCCCTATACCAAGGTCAAAAATACCTCTTTCGATCCGGGGCATATCAGCGTCCGCTGGTTTGAAGACGGTACTCTGAATTTAAGTGCCAACTGTCTTGATCGCCACTTACAAGAGCGTGGCGATAAAACTGCTATTATCTGGGAGGGAGATAACCCCACAGAATCACGCCATGTTACTTATCGTGAATTACATCATGACGTCAGCCAATTCGCCAATGTATTGAAAAAAATCGGGGTCAAAAAAGGTGATGTCGTAGCCATTTATATGCCAATGGTGCCAGAAGCCGCAGTTGCAATGTTGGCTTGTACCCGCATCGGGGCTATCCATTCCGTAATTTTTGGCGGTTTCTCTCCTGATGCCATTGCAAGCAGAGTGATCGATTCCAATGCTAAGCTCGTTGTTACCGCAGATGAAGGTTTGCGAGCGGGTCGTACGATTCCACTGAAAAAGAATGTCGATGAAGCATTGAGCAATCCAGAGGTGACCGACGTCACTAATGTGATTGTCTTCAGGCGTACCGGAAATATCAAAAACTGGCATGACGGCCGTGACTTATGGTGGCATGAACTTATCGAAAATGTCAGTTCAGATTGTCCTGCCGAAGAGATAAATGCCGAAGATCCATTGTTTATCCTTTATACCTCTGGCTCAACAGGGAAACCAAAAGGCGTTCTACATACGACTGGCGGTTATCTGGTCTATGCTTCTTTGACTTTTAAATACACGTTTGATTATCGTCCCGGAGAAATTTACTGGTGTACGGCAGACGTGGGCTGGGTTACCGGGCATAGTTATCTGCTATATGGTCCACTATCCTGCGGTGCTACTACCTTAATGTTTGAAGGTGTGCCTAACTATCCCGATGTAAATCGTCTTTGTCAGGTTATTGATAAGCATCAGGTTAATATTCTTTATACCGCACCAACCGCTATCAGGGCATTAATGGCTGAAGGAGATAAAGCCATAGTAGGAACAAAACGCACGTCATTGCGCATTATGGGTTCTGTTGGTGAGCCGATTAACCCAGAAGCATGGGAGTGGTATTACCAAAAGATAGGTAACAGTAAATGCCCAATCGTGGATACTTGGTGGCAAACCGAAACAGGCGGATTCATGATCACGCCACTGCCTGGTGCAACCGACCTCAAAGCAGGCTCCGCTACTCTGCCATTCTTTGGTGTCAGTCCAGCTCTGGTCGATAACGCTGGAGAAATATTGGAGGGAGAGAATGAAGGCAATCTTGTAATGACAGATTCTTGGCCGGCACAGGCACGAACTTTATATGGCGATCATGAACGTTTTGAACAAACTTACTTTTCCACTTTTAAAGGAATGTATTTCAGTGGCGATGGTGCCCGGCGTGATGAAGATGGCTATTACTGGATCACGGGTCGGGTCGATGATGTTCTGAATATTTCAGGGCATCGTTTGGGAACCGCAGAAATTGAGTCTGCTCTGGTTTCTCATCCCAAAATTGCAGAAGCTGCTGTCGTTGGTATTCCTCATCATATCAAAGGACAAGCTATTTACGCCTATGTCACGCTAATTCATGGTGAAGAGCCTTCTCCAGAATTGTATACCGAGGTCAGAAATTGGGTCCGTAAAGAAATAGGTCCAATTGCAACACCCGATATCCTCCATTGGACTGACTCACTTCCCAAAACACGTTCCGGAAAAATCATGCGGCGTATTTTGCGTAAAATTGCGGCAGGGGATACCAGTAACTTAGGAGATACCTCCACTCTGGCCGATCCGGGAGTGGTTGAAAAATTGCTGGAAGAAAAACAATCCATAAATATGTCATAAAAAACATTTCGTAAAACAAATAGGCCGCCAAAAGGCGGCTTAAATAACGTATCACCAAAAGTAACAAATTGTGCAGGGACGTGGATACTGGTATCCGGCACTTGGTGATGTGACTTAAGGTGTGTCGTTTAAAATCAACAAGGAGACACTCTGATGAATAACGACATTTATCAAGAGATTGAAAATAATCCCCGCTTTAAGGAATTAATTAAGAAACGAGGACGTTTTGCCTGGCTGCTATCCATCATTATGTTAGTGATTTATGTTGGCTTTATTTTTCTGATTGCCTTTGCTCCTGAATGGCTTGGGACACAACTCCATGAAGATACCAATATGACTCGTGGCATACCTGTCGGTATCGGGATTATCTTTGCTTCTTTCATATTGACGGGGATTTATGTTGCGCGCGCGAATGGCGAGTTTGATCGCCTGATATCAACTATTATCAATGAGGTAAGAAAATGAAAAAAATTGTATTTTCAGTAATACCTCTATTTTCCTACCTCTTTCCTGTCTTAGCACAAGCCGATGCCATTTCAGGTAATGTAGTGAAACAACCCTTGAATATTCAGGCAATAATCATGTTTCTGTTATTCGTTGGGTTAACTCTTGGTATTACTTATTGGGCTTCAAAAAGAACTATTTCACGCTCCGATTATTATACGGCAGGCGGACGTATTACAGGGTTTCAAAATGGTATGGCTATTGCCGGTGACTATATGTCAGCAGCCTCTTTTCTAGGGATTTCAGCATTAGTTTATACCTCAGGTTATGATGGACTGATCTATTCGATCGGTTTCCTCGTTGGGTGGCCAATTATTCTATTTCTCATTGCTGAAAGATTAAGGAATCTAGGTCGTTATACATTTGCCGATGTTGCTTCTTACCGACTGAAACAGCGCCCAATCCGTACGTTATCTGCAATGGGTTCACTGGTTGTTGTCTCGTTATATCTGATAGCCCAAATGGTCGGGGCAGGGAAACTTATCGAATTGTTATTTGGATTGAATTATTTCGTTGCTGTTGTTTTGGTCGGTATTTTAATGGTGCTTTATGTACTATTTGGCGGAATGCTGGCAACAACATGGGTACAGATCATTAAAGCAATTCTGTTGCTGGCTGGGGCAACATTTATGGCTCTGATGGTCATGAAAATGGTAAATTTCAATTTCAATGCCCTGTTTAAGGAAGCCATTGCAGTGCACTCTCTTGGATCCGCAATCATGAGTCCGGGAGGATTGGTATCTGATCCTATATCTGCACTCTCTTTAGGATTGGCGCTAATGTTCGGTACTGCCGGATTACCGCACATCATTATGCGATTTTTTACCGTCAGCGATGCTAAAGAAGCCCGCAAAAGTGTTTTCTATGCCACTGGTTTTATAGGTTATTTTTATATACTAACGTTCATTATCGGATTTGGTGCAATTTTATTGGTCAGCGCCAATCCTTCATTTAAAGATGCAAGCGGCGCATTAATTGGTGGAACTAATATGGCTGCTGTTCATCTGGCAAGTGCCGTTGGCGGTGATTTTTTCCTTGGCTTTATCTCAGCAGTAGCTTTTGCCACTATTTTAGCCGTCGTCGCAGGATTAACACTCGCCGGTGCTTCAGCTGTTTCTCATGATCTCTATGCCAATGTCATTAAGCAAGGGCAAGCCAATGAACGGGATGAGTTGAAAGTCTCCAAAATTACCGTCGTTATTCTGGGATTCGTTGCTATTAGCTTAGGTATTTTGTTCGAAAAACAGAATATTGCTTTTATGGTCGGTTTAGCATTTTCCATCGCTGCAAGTTGTAATTTCCCTATTATTTTTCTGTCAATGTACTGGAGCAAGCTGACAACACGAGGAGCTCTGATTGGTGGGGGACTGGGATTACTGACAGCAGTTGTTTTAATGATCCTTGGCCCTACTATTTGGGTCAGTATTCTTGGGCACGAAAAACCAATTTATCCTTATGAATATCCAGCGCTATTTTCCATGTTTATAGCATTTATCGGAGCATGGTTATTCTCTGTTACAGATATATCAGAACAAGGATTACAGGAAAGAAAAATGTTTCGTAACCAATTTATTCGCTCACAGACAGGAATTGGAATTGAGCAAGGAGAGGTACATTGATAAAAATGCATGACTCTATCTAAATCTAAGAGTGCAAAATAAATGATTTTTCTAAAATGCAACGCTTAGTTTTCTTCAAACGCAAAAAAGCCATCCGGTAAAGGATGGCTTCTCTGGCAAATAATTGTCTGGCAGTGCCCTACTCTCGCATGGGGAGACCCCACACTACCATCGGCGCAACGGCGTTTCACTGCTGAGTTCGGCATGGGATCAGGTGGGACCACCGCGCTCTTGCCGCCAGACAAATCCTGT
>NZ_CAWQTY010000183.1:0-34532 GCF_963897815.1 Xenorhabdus sp. Sc-CR9 | reverse complement strand
TTCTAAAATAGGTTAAATTAAATTTAAAAATACCATCTCTTACAAATCAACTAACTTACTGTTAATATTATAAATAAAAATAAAAAGGCTACCCTGAGGTAGCCTTTTCTTATAAAAATAGCTTATTTTGAAATTGATTACGCCAATAGTGTTTTTACGGCGTCACCAATGTCAGCAAGACTGCGAACAGTCTTAACACCTGCCGCTTCCAGTGCAGCAAATTTCTCATCTGCTGTGCCTTTACCGCCTGCGATAATTGCTCCCGCATGTCCCATACGCTTACCTTTAGGTGCAGTTACACCCGCAATATAAGCAACAACAGGTTTAGTCACGTGCTCTTTGATATAAGCAGCCGCTTCTTCTTCTGCTGTACCACCAATCTCACCAATCATCACAATGGCTTCAGTCTGTGGATCTTCCTGGAACAACTTCAAGATATCGATAAAGTTTGAACCCGGGATTGGGTCACCACCAATACCGACACAGGTGGATTGCCCTAACCCAGCATCAGTAGTCTGCTTAACCGCTTCATAAGTCAGTGTACCAGAACGCGAGACAATACCCACTTTGCCGGATTTATGAATGTGGCCAGGCATGATACCGATCTTACATTCATCAGGAGTTATCACTCCCGGACAGTTAGGGCCAATCATGCGTACACCAGCTTGATCCAGTTTTACTTTCACTGTCAGCATATCAAGCGTTGGAATACCTTCTGTAATAGTGATGATCAGTTTAATACCTGCTTCAATCGCTTCTAAAATAGAATCTTTACAGAATGGTGCTGGAACATAGATAACAGAGGCAGTTGCACCCGTTGCTTCAACCGCTTCACGTACAGTATTGAATACGGGTAATCCCAGATGCTCAGTACCACCTTTGCCTGGTGTTACACCACCAACCATTTGAGTACCGTAAGCAATCGCCTGCTCTGAGTGGAAAGTGCCTTGGCTACCGGTAAAGCCCTGACAAATCACTTTGGTATTTTTATCGATTAAAATAGACATTATTTATTCCCCGCTGCTGCTACTGCCTGTTTAGCTGCGTCTGTCAAACTGGTCGCTGCAATGATGTTCAAACCACTGTCTGCCAATTTCTTCGCACCCAGTTCAGCATTGTTTCCTTCCAGACGAACAACGACTGGTACGTTAACGCCTACTTCTTCCACAGCGCCAATAATGCCGTCAGCAATCAGGTCACAACGGACGATACCACCAAAGATATTTACTAAAACAGCTTTGACATTTTCATCTGACAAAATAATTTTGAATGCTTCGGTAACACGCTCTTTCGTCGCACCACCACCCACATCAAGGAAGTTTGCCGGGGCACCGCCGTGCAGTTTAACAATGTCCATCGTTCCCATTGCCAGACCAGCACCATTCACCATGCAACCAATGTTACCATCCAGCGCAACATAGTTCAGTTCCCACTGTGCGGCCTGAGCTTCACGTGAATCTTCCTGTGAAGGGTCATGCATTTCACGTAGTTCAGCTTGGCGGAACATGGCGTTACCATCAGCACCCAGTTTCCCATCCAGACAAATAAGATCGCCTTGTGTAGTAATAACCAGAGGGTTAATTTCAACTAGAGCTAGATCACGCTCCAAGAACAGGTTTGCCAATCCCAAAAAAATCTTGGTGAATTGACCAACTTGCTTACCAGTCAAACCGAGTTTAAACGCCAATTCACGGCCTTGATAAGGCATAGGGCCAGTCAGTGGGTCGATAATTGCTTTATGAATCAGCTCGGGCGTTTCTTCCGCCACTTTTTCTATTTCGACACCACCTTCAGTAGAGGCCATGAAAACTACACGACGCGTACCACGATCAACAACAGCACCGAGATACAGCTCCTTCGCAATGTCGGTTGCTCCTTCCACCAAGATCTGATGGACAGGTTGTCCCTGTGCATCTGTCTGGTAAGTGACCAGTCGTTTACCCAGCCATTGTTCAGCAAAAGCACGGATATCTTCCTTGCTATTGACGACTTTCACGCCACCAGCCTTACCGCGGCCACCTGCATGAACCTGACATTTAACGACCCAAGGGCCTGAACCAATCTTGGATGCTGCTTCTTCTGCTTCGCGCGGGGTAGTGCAAGCATAGCCAGTTGGTGCTGGTAAGCCATACCGTGCGAAAAGTTGTTTTGCCTGATACTCGTGTAAATTCATGATGTTCTATCCATAATTTTATCTAAGAAAGGTAAATTACCTTCTACACCTGCCGTCTTCCAAATTGCAGCTTTGTTGGCTGCATCTTGAAATCCATAGGGTATATCTTGTTGCTCTGGATATGACCAACCCGAAGGCTGGCCTGTATATACATTTTTACATCAACGTCGTACTACTTCAGACTTGGCGGAGCTTAACACCCTCCGCCGATAGTGGTGCTATACATCCAGCAACAAACGTGTTGGATCTTCGAGCATTTCTTTGATGGTCACCAGAAAGCCCACAGATTCACGGCCATCAATCAGGCGATGATCATAGGACAGTGCCAGATACATCATAGGAAGGATTTCAACCTGACCATTCACTGCCATTGGGCGATCTTTAATGGCGTGCATGCCAAGGATCGCGCTTTGTGGTGGGTTAATGATAGGTGTAGACATCAGCGAGCCGAAAACACCGCCATTAGTAATGGTGAAATTACCGCCAGTGAGTTCTTCAACGGTCAATTTACCGTCACGGCCTTTGATAGCCAGCTCTTTGATGTTTTTCTCAACATCAGCCATGCCGAGTGCATCTGCATCACGCAATACAGGTGTAACCAGCCCGCGGGGTGTAGATACTGCAATGCTGATATCAAAATAGTTGTGATAAACCACATCAGTGCCATCAATAGAAGCGTTAACTTCTGGATAGCGTTTCAGTGCTTCAACCACTGCTTTCACATAGAAAGACATAAAGCCCAAACGCATGCCATGACGTTTTTCAAACGCATCGCCGTACTGCTTGCGCAGTTCCTGAATTGGCTTCATGTTGACTTCGTTGAATGTCGTCAACATTGCCGTATTGTTTTTCGCTTCCAGCAGACGTTCAGCAACACGCTTACGCAGGCGAGTCATTGGAACACGTTTCTCACTGCGATGTGGCAGTGGAGATTTCTGCGCCGCAGATGCCGATGCCGCAGGCTTATCACCTTCTTTTTTATTCGCAGCGATATATTTTTCTACGTCTTCACGAACAATACGACCACCTACACCGCTGCCTTTAATTGCAGCCGGATCTAAATTATGCTCTGCGATTAAGCGACGAACCGTTGGACTCAGAGCATCATTACTTTCTTCTTCCAGAGAAGCAGACTGGCGTTGTGCTGGTGTTGATTCTGTTTTTTCTTTCACTTCAGCAGGCATGCCTGTGCTGTCACCCAAACGGATGCGACCAATCAGTTGCTTGGACAATACAGTGGCACCTTCTTCTTCCAAAATAGATTCCAGAACACCAGCTTCACTTGCTGGTACTTCCAAAACAACTTTGTCAGTTTCAATTTCAACCAGCACATCGTCACGCTCTATGATGTCACCCGGTTTTTTATGCCATGTTGCAACAGTGGCATCTGCAACAGATTCAGGAAGGTCCGGAACCAGAATTTCTACGCTACTCATTTTCTATCCTTATTTATTCAACGTTCAGTGCGTCATCAACCAGTGCTTTCTGTTGCTTCTGGTGAACAGACGGATATCCCACAGCCGGGGAAGCAGATGCTGGACGACCTGCATAACGTAAAGATGCCCCGAATGGGATCGCTTCACGGAAATTATGTTGACTGCAATACCAAGCCCCTTGGTTCAATGGCTCTTCCTGACACCAGACGAAATCATGAACATGGGCATATTGCTCAAGCTGAGCTTGCAAATGCTGGCGTGGGAATGGATACAGCTGTTCAATGCGCACGATAGCAACATTAGTCTGTTCATTCTTACGGCGCTGTTCCAGAAGGTCGTAATAAACTTTACCGGAACAAAGTACAACACGTTTAACATCTTTTGGATCTAACACGTCAATTTCACCAATCACTGGCTCGAATTTGCCGTCAGCCATTTCATTCAGACTGGATACAGCCAATGGGTGACGCAGAAGTGATTTAGGTGACATAACGATAAGCGGACGACGCATACCACGCAAAGACTGACGGCGCAGCATGTGATAAACCTGAGCTGGTGTCGATGGCACACACACCTGCATGTTTTGCTCTGCACACAGTTGCAGATAACGTTCTAAACGTGCTGATGAATGCTCTGGTCCCTGACCTTCATAACCATGTGGCAACAACATAACCAGACCACACATGCGACCCCATTTTTGTTCGCCGGAGCTGATGAACTGGTCAATTACGGTCTGAGCTACATTGGCAAAGTCACCAAACTGAGCTTCCCAAATCGTCAGGGCACGAGGTTCTGTTGTTGCGTAGCCGTATTCAAATGCCAACACTGCTTCTTCTGACAGTACCGAATCCCATACGTTGAATACACCCTGACCATTGTGAATATTTTCCAGCGGCACATAGACAGAAGCATTAGTCTGATTGTGAATTACTGCATGGCGGTGGAAGAAAGTACCACGGCCCGCATCTTCACCGGAAAGACGCACAGGAATGCCTTCATCAACCAGCGTTGCATAAGCCAGTGTTTCCGCTCCACCCCAGTCAAACAGTTTATTGCCATTAGCCATTTCTGCACGATCACCATAAATTTTGGCAACACGTGAATGCATTTCAACTTCGGCAGGAATGGAACTGATACGCTTCCCAAGATCTTGCAGGCGTTTCATATCCACTTTATGCGGATATTCTTCATCCCATTCGTGGTTCAGGTAAGGCTCCCATGTGAATGAGTGAAGCCCCATTGGACGCCATTCATCAACAACACACTCACCATGATCCAGCGCATCACGATACAGATTAGCCATCTCAGTGACATCATTGGCAGCCAGTAAACCTTCCTCTATCAGCTTGTCAGCATAGATTTTACGGGCTGTTGGCTGTTTTTTGATTTTCTGGTACATCAGTGGCTGAGTTGCACTTGGTTCATCAGCTTCGTTATGGCCGTGACGACGATAACAAACCAAGTCGATCATCACGTCACGTTTAAAGGTATTACGGAAATCAAGTGCCAGACGAGTAACAAATGCAACTGCTTCTGGATCATCTGAATTAACGTGGAAAATAGGTGCCTGAACCATCTTCACAATATCAGTACAATACTGTGTTGAACGTGCATCTTTCGGATTGGAAGTCGTGAAGCCCACTTGGTTGTTAATCACAATGCGAACTGTACCACCAACTTCGTAGCCACGAGCCTGAGACATGTTCAGTGTTTCCTGAACAACCCCTTGCCCTGTGACTGCTGCATCGCCGTGGATAGTAACAGGCAGAACCATATTGCTGCGACCTTCATCAAGACGATCACGACGGGCACGTACAGAACCGATAACGACAGGACTGACAATTTCAAGGTGAGACGGGTTAAAGGCCAGTGCTAAATGAACCAAGCCACCTTCGGTTTCGAAATCAGAAGAAAAACCCTGATGGTATTTTACGTCACCAGTACCAAGGTGTTCTTTATGTTTACCCGCAAACTCGTCAAATAGATCGGCTGGCTTTTTACCCAGAAGGTTAACGAGAACGTTGAGACGACCACGATGTGCCATTCCAAACACAACTTCACGGGTATCCTGTTTACCCGCATGGCGAATCAGCTCTTTCAGCATAGGGATAAGAGCGTCACCACCTTCAAGGGAGAAACGTTTCGCCCCTGGGAACTTAGCGCCAAGATAACGTTCTAACCCTTCCGCAGACGTCAACTCTTTCAGGAAACGACGTTTTTCTTCTGAATTGAACTGTGAGCCTACCGCCACAGATTCCAGACGTTGCTGAATCCAACGTTTTTCCTCTGTATTGGTAATATGCATGTATTCCGCACCAATTGAACCGCAATAAATGCGCTTCAATGCGTCATACAGATCAGCCAATTTCATTGTCTCTTTACCAATGGCAAAAGAGCCCACATTAAACGTTTCTTCAAAATCCGCTTTTGTTAAATTATGGAAAGCAGGATCAAGATCTGGTACAGGTTCCTGTTTCCATAATCCCAATGGATCAAGATTCGCATGTTGGTGTCCGCGGAAGCGGAATGCGTTGATGAGCTGCAAAACTTTGACTTGTTTTGCATCCATTGCTGGATCGCTGACTGAAGAGTGGTAACGCGTGGCATCTTTTGCCAGACGACGGAAATAATCGCGTGTCTGTGAGTGAAGTTGTTCCCCGCCAAGTCCTACATCCGGTAATTGTTGGAAAATTTCTCTCCAACTTGCATCAACAGAGTTAGGATCGGTTATATAGTCTTCATAGATTTGCTCTATGTAAGACTGGTTTGCACCAGCCAGAAAGCTCGAGTCCAGCCAGTCCTTCATTGCACCGTTCTGCATTGTGATCCCTTAAGCTTTAAAAGCTTTAGTTTTCGCCGTGGTTAACAAATACCCGCCTAATTAGCGGTGTTGATAAAAGGTTCATTTGGACGTGCTTAATGCATGTTCTTTAATTTGGGTTTTCCTACCCTTCAAGGAACCTTTAAAAACTGTATTCAGTTTTTAAAGGTTCCTTTATTTAGAAATATGCATAATCTTTTACAGTAGGCAATTTATCATTTTTCATTCTTTATGCCCTCCACTGGTTTGATATTTATTTCAAATTTGTGGAGGGCAACATTATATGCATTATTTACATGCAAATTATGTGTTATTTATGCACAAAGTTTTATTTATGCGCTGTGTTTCAGCAGCATAGATTTAATATGACCAATCGCTTTTGTCGGATTCAGTCCTTTAGGGCATACGTTGACACAGTTCATGATCCCATGGCAGCGGAAAACACTGAAAGCATCATTCAGATTATCCAAACGTGAGGCTGTTTCAGTATCACGGCTATCAATCAAGAAACGATACGCTGCCAGAAGACCCGCTGGACCAATAAATTTATCAGGATTCCACCAGAATGACGGGCAGGATGTCGAGCAGCAAGCACACAGAATACATTCATACAAGCCATCCAATTTTTCACGCTGTTCTGGTAATTGCAGGTGTTCACGCGATGGAGGATTTTTATCATCATTAATCAGATAAGGGCGGATTTTTTCATATTGCGCATAAAACTGCCCCATATCAACAACCAGATCACGAACCACAGGCAAGCCCGGCAACGGACGAATAACAATTTTCTTATTGCCACGACGCAGTGCTGAAATCGGCGTAACACAAGCCAAACCATTTTTACCATTCATATTCACACCATCAGAGCCACAAACTCCCTCACGGCAAGAACGACGGAATGCTAAGGTCGGATCTTGTTCTTTTAGCTGGATAAGTGCATCCAGCAACATCATATCGCGCCCTTCCTCAGCTTCCAGAGTGTAGTCCTGCATATGGGGCACATCGTCTACATCTGGATTATAACGATAAATTGAGAATTCAAGTTTCATAATCTATTTCTCTGCAACTGGAACATCAGCAACGCAATTAGTAAGAACGCACTTTCGGCGGGAAAGCTTCACGCAGTTTTGGCTGCATATTCACTTCACGACGAGTCATACTCTCAGTTTGCGGCAAATACAGGCTATGGCAGAGCCAGTTAGCATCATCACGTTCTGGATAATCAAAACGGCTGTGAGCACCACGGCTTTCGGTACGGAAGTTCGCAGCGACTGCGGTAGAATAAGCAGTTTCCATCAGGTTATCTAATTCCAGACATTCGATACGCTGGGTATTGAATTCTGACGAAGTATCATCCAGACGAGCATTTTTCAAGCGATCACGGATCTCTTTCAGTTCATCCAGCCCTTTCGCCATTGCATCGCCTTCACGGAATACTGAGAAGTTATTCTGCATGCAGGATTGCAGAGCCTTACGAATTTCAACTGGATCTTCACCTGAACGGGTATTATTCCAACGGTTCAGACGTTGCAATCCAAGATCAATATCAGATTCACTGGCATCGCGGCTGGTTCCCTGCTCCATCAGACACTCTTTCAAATGCAAACCTGCGGAACGACCGAATACCACCAAATCGAGCAGTGAGTTACCACCCAGACGGTTTGCTCCGTGAACGGATACACAGGCAATTTCACCCACGGCAAATAAGCCCGGAATCACAACGTCTTCGCCTTTTTCGTTGACGGTCAATGCCTGACCAGTGATCTTAGTCGGAATACCACCCATCATATAGTGGCAGGTCGGAATAACCGGAATCGGCTCTTTCACCGGATCTACGTGAGCGAAAGTACGGGATAATTCGAGGATACCCGGCAGACGGGATTCCAATACTTCCTTGCCCAGATGATCCAGTTTCAATTTCGCGTGAGGTCCCCATGGGCCATCACAACCACGGCCTTCACGGATTTCAATCATGATGGAACGAGCAACCACATCACGACCGGCAAGATCTTTAGCATTTGGTGCATAACGCTCCATGAAGCGCTCACCATCTTTATTCAGGAGGTAACCACCTTCACCACGGCAGCCTTCTGTAACCAATACACCCGCACCAGCGATACCCGTTGGATGGAATTGCCACATCTCCATGTCCTGAACAGGGACGCCAGCACGCAGAGCCATACCAACACCATCACCTGTATTAATATGCGCATTGGTTGTGGATTGATATATACGGCCTGCACCACCGGTTGCCAGAATGGTTGCTTTAGATTTGAAATAGACGACTTCACCCGTTTCAATACAAATGGCGGTACAACCAACAATCTCACCATCCTGATTTTTAACCAGATCCAGTGAATACCACTCAGAGAAAATAGTTGTGTGATTTTTTAAATTTTGCTGGTATAGAGTGTGCAGCAGAGCATGGCCAGTACGGTCAGCGGCGGCGGCAGTACGAGCAGCCTGTTCACCACCAAAATTCCTGGATTGCCCGCCGAATGGACGCTGATAAATACGACCGTCATCCAGACGGGAGAATGGCAGCCCCATGTGCTCCAGCTCCAAAATGGCTTCTGGCCCTGTTTTACACATATATTCGATAGCATCTTGGTCACCGATATAATCGGAACCTTTCACCGTATCATACATGTGCCATTCCCAGTTATCATCATGGGTGTTGCCCAGAGCTACAGTAATTCCGCCCTGTGCTGAAACAGTATGTGAACGGGTTGGGAATACCTTGGAAATCAAGGCACAGGATAAACCCATTTGTGAAATTTGTAGTGCGGCACGCATACCTGCGCCGCCAGCACCGATAACAACAGCATCAAACTCTCTTACTGGCAGTTTCATTTATGCACCCCACACAACAATTGTTCCGTAAATCAAATAAGATAACAGTGCCACAATAATTACCAGTTGCAGCACCAGACGCAGTGCGAGAGGCTTGACATAATCTGTCAGCACCTGCCACATACCGATCCATGCGTGAACCAGAATGGAAATCAACGTCAATACTGTGAACACTTTAGTGAGAGATGCAGAGAAGAAACCACGCCAGACTTCATAAGTCATATCCGACATTGTTGCGACAAAACCAACGAGGTAAAGGACGTACAAAACAATAATAATTGCAGATGCACGTAACAGCAGCCAATCCTGAATACCCGTACGACCCAATGCGGATGCGTTGCTTACCATAATAATACTCCAGCCAGAATAGACAGAATAACCGCGATCACTATTGCTACTTTGGCAGAAACACGACCGGTAGCGAGGTTTTCTTCCAAGAAGCCGAAATCCATCAATACATGGCGAATACCACCACAAACGTGGTAAGCCAACGCCGTCAATATCCCCCACAGGATAAATTTGGCGAAGAAGCCAGTCATGATTTCAGATGCTTGTAGGAATCCCTCCTGCGAAGACAGTGACATACCCAACAACCACAGCAAAATACCGACTGCGATAAAGGTGATGACGCCTGAGATACGGTGCAAGATCGATGCTATTGCGGAGACGGGTTGGTTAATCGTCCGCAGATCAAGGTTGACAGGTCTTTGTTTTTTCACAATTTTGCCCACAAAGCTTTTTTTTATTTTCCATCCTCCGGTCCTGGGCGGGAATCAGACAGCGCTAAGAGGATACAAAGACACAACATAATAAAACTAACAATCCTTACTGTTCATCATAAAGTTGTGATTTGGTTACGCTGGGTGCTCCTACATCAGGGTAATCCGGAGACCTGACGGAAGTATAAGTACTTCACATTGTTATTACAATTCCCACACAATATGATTATTAACATTTAGCTTGAACAGTGAGAAAGATCACGCTTCAAACATTCACTATAAAAAACATTATCTTGTTTGACAAAGATTAAACATTTATCTTACATATATGTCGTTATATATTGTTTTCCGTCGTTCCACGATGAAAAAATAAACTTAACGAAAAACAGAAGTTATGGAAAAGTATTGTTTAAGCACAAAATGGTAACATTTTATGTCAAAAATACTTTAAACATAATTCCCAGAAACTTTTTAACAACCTGAAAACCATTGTCATCCGTAATGAGATTTCAGCGTTAAATGTGATACCAGCCTGATTTTAAATTCTCTCCGGTAGCACAATGCCTTCGGCACAGTATAAATTGCGCCTATCTGGTTGTTAGGGGTTATAAATATAAGCGCTAAGGAGATGTAAATGGCTGATAAAAAGGCTGCGTTGAACATAAATGGTTCAGCTGCTATCGAACTAGACGTACTAACGCCGACCCTAGGTTTTGAAGTGATTGACGTTCGTACCCTCGGCTCAAAGGGCTTCTATACCTACGATCCTGGCTTTACTTCCACTGCCTCCTGTGAGTCGAAGATCACCTATATTGATGGCGATGAAGGCATTTTGCTACACCGTGGTTTTCCCATCGATCAGCTTGCAACGGAATCAACCTATCTGGAAGTCTGTTACATTCTGCTGTACGGCGAGCCGCCAACTCCCGAAGAATATGAAAAGTTTAAAACGACGGTAACCCGCCATACGATGATCCATGAACAGATCACCCGTCTGTTCCACGGTTTCCGCCGTGATTCCCACCCAATGGCTGTACTTTGTGGTGTCACTGGCGCTCTGGCTGCCTTCTACCATGATGCACTGGATGTCCATAATCCTCGCCACCGTGAAATCACCGCTTATCGCCTCCTCTCCAAAATGCCAACTGTAGCGGCAATGTGTTACAAATATTCTCTTGGACAACCTTTCGTTTACCCACGCAATGAGCTGTCCTACGCGGCTAACTTCTTGCACATGATGTTTTCAACACCTTGTGAGGAATATAAAGTTAATCCTGTGTTGGAACGCGCTATGGATCGCATTTTCATTCTGCATGCAGACCATGAACAGAATGCTTCAACTTCAACAGTGCGTACTGCGGGTTCTTCTGGTGCCAACCCGTTTGCCTGTATCGCCGCAGGAATTGCATCCCTGTGGGGACCAGCGCATGGCGGCGCAAACGAAGCTTGTCTGCGTATGCTGGAAGAGATCCAAACTGTCGAGCACATTCCTGAATTCATTGCTCGCGCTAAAGATAAAAACGACTCTTTCCGCCTGATGGGCTTTGGTCACCGTGTTTATAAAAACTACGATCCACGCGCGACAGTAATGCGTGAAACCTGCCATGAAGTGCTGAATGAACTCGGCCTGAATGACAGCCTGCTGGAAGTAGCAATGGAACTGGAGCGTATCGCCCTGAACGACCCGTACTTCATTGAGAAGAAACTGTACCCGAACGTTGATTTCTATTCTGGCATCATATTGAAAGCCATGGGTATCCCATCGTCCATGTTCACTGTGATTTTCGCCATTGCCCGTACCATCGGCTGGATTGCACACTGGAATGAAATGCATGATGAAGGCCTGAAGATCGCTCGCCCACGCCAGCTTTATACTGGTCATAGCAAACGTGATTTTAAAAACCAATTAAAAAAGTAACCAAATAATACTATTTAAAATAAAACAAATTCAGATAATAAATAATTTCCTAAAAAATAGTATATATAATGTACCTCTTAATATACGTTGTGACACTAATATAAGGGGTACATTTTTTTATGGTTGAATATCAATTATTGTTTTAACAACGAAAAGGTATAAAATCACGATGATTCTT
The DNA here is from genome assembly GCF_963897815.1 of Xenorhabdus sp. Sc-CR9. Taxonomy (NCBI): domain Bacteria; kingdom Pseudomonadati; phylum Pseudomonadota; class Gammaproteobacteria; order Enterobacterales; family Morganellaceae; genus Xenorhabdus; species Xenorhabdus sp. Sc-CR9. The sequence goes on along the minus strand of NZ_CAWQTY010000183.1, from coordinate 22,434 downwards.
CCATAAAAACTTTCTATCGACGAAACAATTGGCTTTTTCTCTTTCTCATCACCAGCAAGGGCCGATGCACTTCCTCTGTTTCTCTGCCAGAGTCCTGGTGTTCAAACTGACCTAGATTTCATCTCCCTGAGTCCGCCATATATTCCCTTGGCGGCCTGCCCATAGCTCTACGAAAAAACGTCACAAATGCACTATCATTGGCAAAGCCGAGTTCTTGCGCTATATAGGATAACGTTTTATTTTGCGCCAATAACTCTATTGCTTTTACTAATCGCCATTGTTGTCGCCATTGCTGATAATTCATGCCTGTATCACGTTGAAATATCCGAGTAATCGTTTTTTCACTGGCACCAATATAAGTAGCAAGTATGCGCAATAGTGGCGGCAATTGTTCCAGCGATAAGTATTTCAAACGCCGATCAAAAGGCAAAGGCAATAAAGTGGGTTCCCTACGCGCTTCACGGATCTCATCAAAAAATACTGCCAGCCAATGCGCTCTCCTTCCCTGATGCCAATCAGAATCAAAAGAAGATATCGCAATACGTTCTAAAAGAGCCTGTAATAATGGCGTGGCTTCCAATACTTCACTTTGTGCTGAAATCAATTCAGTCTCAGAAACATTCAGATAAATAGAACGATACCCTACCGAACTACGCATTTCAGCCCGATGCCTTATCTTGGGAGGAATCCATGCCACTCTGGTTGGCGGCAAAATGGAAATCTGGTTTTCCAATGTAATCTTGATGCAGCCTCGCTGGGTAAACAATAGCTGCCCCATATTATGCTGATGGAAACCGGAATCGTGCTGCCCCATTTCTGCCGCAATGCCAATCACAGGCATATTGAAGCTGTCCGGATCAAAATGATCGCTTTGCTGCAACCACACCATATTTTCCCTACCAAACTTTATGTCTGATTATGTAAATAAATAGTCTTTATTATCATAAATAGACATTCAACAAAATGCTAACTTCACTTCCATTAATCATCCGTTATCAGAAGAAAAATCATGCAAACTAAACCCTCGCTTTGGCTCGCCATCGCCTTACTCATGTTTCCGCAGATTGTGGAAACTATCTATAGCCCTGCATTAGCCAATATTGCCAAAGGATTTTCGGTTGGTTCAGAGCAGGCAGCTCAAACACTTTCACTCTATTTCTTTGCCTTTGCTTTAGGTGTTGTTATATGGGGTCGTATGTGTGATGTGATTGGCAGACGTCCAGCTATGATTGCCGGTCTGTCACTTTATGGTTTAGCTTCTCTTCTTGCACTGATAACCCAACAATTCTGGTTATTGCTCGTTGCCCGAATGCTATCCGCTTTCGGTGCCGCTGTCGGCTCTGTCGGTACCCAAACCATTATGCGAGATAGTTTTAAAGGAGATGAATTAGCGAGGGTTTTCTCCATGATGGGTATAGCCCTGGCAGTCAGCCCGGCTATAGGAATGGCCAGTGGCTCAGCATTGAACTATTTATCTGGATATCAAGCGGTATTTGCTGGATTAGCTATCCTGGCAGTTATCCTAATCTGCTGGTCTATTGTTCGACTGCCAGAAACTCGTCCAGTTAATGTGACAAAAGTATCTCTATGCGAGACTTCAATCATAATGCTCAAAGATATTTCAACTTGGCGACATGCGTTTCTGATCGCATTTTTCAATGTTAGCCTATTCAGCTATTACCAATTAGCACCATTCCGTTTTGCGCAATTCGGCTTGTCACAGGAAACATTTGGCTATACCGGCCTGTTATTGACTTTGGGTGTTGGCTTCGGATCGTTACTGAATAAATACTTATTAAAGAAACAGTGGATATCAGCCAGATTAGTTGCCCTCGCCTCATTGATTAGTTTATTGAGCGGAATTGGTGTCTATCTGCTCGAAAATAGCTGGTTATTTATTTTTCCAATGCTCGGAGTGGTAACCGCTTACGGGCTTGCTATTCCGAATGTTTTAGCTTCTGCACTGAACAACTATGGGGATCGGTTGGGTACAGCGGGGGCTTTACTGGGGCTATTCTACTATTTGCTGCTCGGCCTTGGTTTGGCATTGGCTGGCTGGAGTCAGGCATTGGGCTGCGTGCTGATTTGTTGTGGTATCGCAACAGTTTTTATATCGACCCGATCTCTATAAATAAGCCGGGCTTCAAGCCCGGCAATATTAATCACATAAAATAGATAAACAAACTTATATCCCAACCCGCACCGGGCGAAAATTGACAGCGTTTTTCGTTAATAAATCAAATCGCTATATATGAAAAATGCGATCCCCAGTTGGTAATTCTATCGTCAGACTCAATTTTCCGCCCATAGCTTCAATATAACGCTTTAGGGTAACCAACTTGATATCATTACCTCTTTGCTCTATTTGTGTAATTGCGGGTTGACTAATGCCTAAGCTATCTGCCAATTTTTTCTGAGACAAATTAAGTTCTTCTCTCAACAGCTGTAAGCCTGTCTCTAAAACCATCTCATCAGCCATTTGTTTGATATATTCACGATCTTCTGCTGAGAACTCTTGAATCTTATCTTTGAGAGTTTTCATTTTTTACCTTCCAAATTTTCTAAGTAGGTTTCATATTCAGCATCTGCAATCGAGATCATTTCTTTATAAAAACGCTTTTCATTTCCTGTTTTATCACCAGCACATAGAACAATAGCTTGCCTCAAAGGATCAAATGCAAAAAACGCTCTTATTGGCCTTCCCTTACACTGTATCCGTAATTCCTTCATATTACTAAATTTTGAACCATATAAAGCGTCAACAGCGGGACGTCCTAATTGAGGACCAAATATTTCCAATACACTCAAATCTGCCAAGATTTTTTTCTGCATATCGATATCTTGAACATCAAACCAATTCTCAAATCGGGGAGTTAGAATGATAACCCACACAGTAGCCTCATAAGCCATGACTTATATTATGATTACATTATATAAGCTATAAATTATGTATCAACCTATGAAAGTAAAGATCGTTTCCATCAAAATATAAACAATCCCCAGTTTTCTTCTCCGGGAATCCACTGGGGGCGATATCAAACATTAAGCCGGGTTAGGAATATCAATAAAAACTACATCCAGACCATGATTATTTACCAGCCATTCACCGAGTACTTTGATGCCATAACGCTCTGTGGCGTGATGTCCGGCGGCAAAGAAATGCAGCCCCATCTCACGGGCAACATGGATAGTCTTTTCTGATACTTCCCCTGTTACAAAAGCATCAACACCAAATTCAGCCGCCTGCTCGATAAAACTCTGGCCGCCACCTGTACACCATGCCAGTGTGCGAATTTCTTCCGATGCATTGTCGCCACAGTGCAAGACCTTGCGTTCCAACTCTTTTTCAAGGCGGTCAGTCAATTCTGCGGGGGTAATGGGCTGATCAAAAGCACCATGAGGAAGCAGAGAATCAATATTGCCGATAATCTTCGCGCCCATTTTTCGAGCCAGCTGGACATTGTTACCCAATGTAGGATGAGCATCCAGAGGAAGATGGTAGCCATATAAGTTGATATCATTACAAAGCAGAGTTTGTAAACGGCGGCGTTTCATACCACGGATAACCGATGATTCATTCTTCCAGAAGTACCCATGATGCACGATGATGGCATCCGCTTCGAGGCGAACTGCTTCGTCCAACAATTCCTGACAGGCTGTCACACCTGTAACTACCCTCTGAACATGGGGACGACCTTCCACTTGCAGTCCATTGGGGGCATAGTCTTGAAACTCAAGGACATTCAATTCCGTATTGAGCACATGTTCCAATTCAACATTGTTCATCACATTCCCCCTATCACTTAGCTTTTTCAACATAAAATACATACCTGCCATAAACTAAGTCAATTAACTCGCCAAATTACCTGTTTTTTTACATTCCTGTGGCAATTCGAACCCCATTGGATATAGATTGCATCTTATGCTACATATACAACAAAACACCTCGCCAGAGTAAACCAGCAAGGTGTCAAAATGCTATATTAAAATCAAAGTACTTGTTCAGGCAGAAAGCGCTGAGATGAAAAAAGCAAACCTGATAGACGGAAAATGCAGTCATGCACTGTCATAATGGAATTTTAACGATTTCGAATACCTGCGGCCGTTTCTGAACTTTCCAGCCACACAGGCTTATCGCTGGTTTTCAGCCATACTTTATGCAAGTAGCTGTAAAAACGAGCTCGGTCACGACGAAACAGCATAACAGGAAGCGCAATGACACCGAATGCGATAGCGCCAATACGCCGCAAGAGAACCTGATGCCAAGAGTATTCACGATATGTAGACATTGGTACCCTCCTCATGGGGCTAATTCTGTAAGACGAGTAAAATTTTACCTGATAAAATGAAAACTTACCACTCATCCGACCACTTTTTTAGTGGTATAAATCACTCTTTTTTTCCTGTGTACGTAATTTAATTACAAAATAAACACCTAAACAGAAATAAAACAAACAATTTAAGAACAAACAATTAACCCTCTATTGTTTGCTACACTTGTCTTAATAACCCTTATTAACTAATTCTGTTTTCCTTTTATACATCGTTAACACTTCCGGCATCTCTTTTATACCCATTGGATTTCAAGGTGCAGCGCGACGGCAAGGGAACAAATCCTCAACAACATAGATAACCGTATATTTATAAAAACGGTGACTGGGTAAATGAATGCAGCCAACAAAGCCGCAACTTAAAAGACGACAGGTATATGCAATAACTAGCTAGTTCTTAAAGAAATAAGCAAGGAGAGATACACCATGAACGTATTGATCATCATTGGTATTTTTCTGGTGATGCTATTACTGATTTATCTGATTTATGCGTTATTAAATGCGGAGGACTTTTAAATGGTAGCATCGGCTTTCCTACTGATTGCCAGTTTTCTGTTACTTCTGTTTCTCTTAAGTAAACCTCTTGGCAGTCTGATTGCCCGTTTAGTCGAAGGAGAACTACCACACTGGCTGACCAAAACAGAAACCAATCTGTGGCGCTGTTGTGGACTACAAAAACCCGGCACCAGCATTAAAGAGATGAACTGGTGGCACTATTTTCTCACCATCCTCATATTCAACATTACAGGATTACTGCTGCTATTTATCCTGTTGATAAGCCAAGGGCATCTGCCATTGAATCCACAGCATTTTTCTGGAATGAAATGGGATCTGGCTTTAAATACTGCTATCAGCTTTGTTACCAACACCAATTGGCAGGCTTACAGCGGAGAAAATACACTTAGTTATCTAAGCCAAATGGCTGGATTGACTGTCCAGAACTTTCTGTCTGCGGCAACAGGAATTGCAGTAGCATTTGCCTTTATACGGTCATTTTCCCGTCAGGGAGTTAACACACTGGGAAATGCATGGATCGATATTACGCGCATCACCCTGTATCTTTTGTTACCACTTGCTGTCATTATTGCCTTACTTTTTGTCAGCCAAGGGGTTATCCAAAATTTCTCTCCTTATGCACTGATTCATCCCATTGAAAATCAACAACAATTACTCCCTATGGGACCCGTCGCCTCGCAAGAGGCAATCAAAATATTGGGAACAAATGGTGGAGGATTTTTTGGGGCAAACTCCGCTCATCCATTTGAAAATCCAACCGCATTCAGTAACTTTATTCAAGTTCTGGCTATTTTCCTGATTCCCAGTGCATTGTGTTTCACATTCGGTCTAGTTGTTGGGGATAACCGCCAGGGTTACACCTTGCTCTGGGCGATGAGTCTTATTTTTATTTTCGCTACAATCGTTGTGATGTATGCCGAAATAAATGGTAATCCTCATCTTGTATCCCCCAACGTCAGCAGTCATTTCAATATGGAAGGGAAGGAAACCCGTTTTGGTATTCTCACATCCTCTCTCTATAGCGTAGTCACTACAGCCGCCTCGTGTGGTGCTGTCAATGCCATGCATGATTCCTTCACAGCACTAGGAGGTATGGTGCCACTCTGGTTAATACAAATCGGTGAAGTGATATTCGGCGGTGTCGGTGCTGGCCTTTATAGCATATTGTTGCTCGTCCTTCTGGCTGTATTTATTGCAGGTTTGATGATTGGCCGCGCACCAGAATACTTAGGTAAAAAAATCGATGTCTATGATATGAAAATGGTCGCATTGGCAATTTTGATTACCCCTTCACTTATCTTACTAGGGACCTCTTTGGCGATTTCAACCGATATCGGTCGCAATGCAATTACCAACCCCAGTGCTCATGGCTTTACCGAGGTACTCTATGCTTTCTCCTCTGCTGCCAACAATAACGGGAGTATGTTTGCTGGACTGAGTGCCAATAATGTTTTTTATAATTTATTGTTAGGAGCTGTGATGTTTCTCGGACGCTTTGGCAGCATTGTGCTGATCCTTGCGATCGCTGGCTCTATGATCAGAAAAAAACGCCAGCCTATCAGCAGCGGTACCCTACCGACATACGGTTTTCTCTTCACTGGATTATTAATCCTGGTTGTTTTATTAATTGGCGCACTCACTTTTATTCCCGCTCTGGCCCTTGGCCCCATTGCAGAACATTTACAACTTTGGCAATAAGAGTGTGAGGTAACTTATGAAAAACAAACAACAAGCATTATTTGAACCGACTTTGATTCACCATGCACTTATCAATTCGCTAAAAAAATGTCATCCCACTCTCCAATGGCGTAATCCCGTTATGTTTGTTGTCTATCTGGGAAGCTGCCTGACTACCGCCTTATGGATTGGAATATTAGTGGGGCAGCTCACCGGCAACGCTTTATTTACTGGCTCAATTGCCCTTTGGCTATGGTTTACTGTGCTATTTGCCAATTTTGCAGAAGCCTTGGCGGAAGGACGCAGCAAGGCGCAAGCATCCAGCCTAAAAGACGTAAAAAAAACCAGTTGGACAACCAAACTGACATCGCCCAATCGTGAAGCCGCAAAAGAAAAGGTGGTTTCTGATATTTTACGCAAAGGCGATATTGTGTTGGTAGAAACCGGCGAAATTATCCCCTGTGATGGTGAAGTCCTCGAAGGAGGTGCCTCCGTTGACGAAAGTGCCATTACAGGAGAGTCTGCTCCGGTTATCCGCGAATCTGGGGGAGATTTTTCCTCAGTTACTGGTGGCACCCGGGTTTTATCAGATTGGCTGATTATCGAATGTACCGTCAATCCGGGAGATACTTTTCTGGATAGGATGATTTCAATGGTCGAGGGTGCCAAACGGCGCAAAACACCCAATGAAATATCTCTCACCATTTTACTTATTGCATTGACCATTATTTTCCTGCTCGTCTGTATAAGCCTGCTTCCTTTTTCCCTCTTCAGTGTTCATGTCAACCAATCCGGTGCTCCTCTCACACTCACTGTGCTTGTTGCCCTGCTGGTTTGCCTTATTCCTACCACCATTGGTGGGTTACTTTCTGCAATTGGCATTGCAGGCATGAGCCGCATGCTGGGTGCCAATGTAATCGCCACAAGTGGGCGCGCCATTGAAGCCGCTGGCGATGTGGACGTTCTGCTACTGGATAAAACCGGAACAATCACGCTGGGGAATCGCCAGGCATCTCAATTTTTACCCGCTCCCGGCGTAACAGAACAACAGTTGGCCGATGCAGCCCAGCTATCTTCTCTCTCTGACGAAACACCGGAAGGACGCAGTATCGTGATTTTGGCAAAACAGCGTTTTAATATGCGTGAACGCGATCTTCTGGCACTGAATGCCAAATTTATTCCTTTTTCAGCCATGACACGCATGAGCGGGGTCAACATTGGCAATCGCATGATTCGCAAAGGCGCAGTTGATGCCGTTCGTCGTTATATTGAAGCTAACCACAGTCAATTCCCTGATGCCATTGATCTTTTAGTACAACAAGTTGCACACAAAGGGGGAACCCCGTTGGTTGTTGCTGAAAATCAGCAAGTTCTGGGAGTTGTTGCCCTGAAAGATATAGTCAAAGGCGGAATCAAAGAACGTTTCAGTGAAATGCGCAAAATGGGCATAAAGACCGTCATGATTACAGGGGACAACCACCTGACCGCTGCTGCGATTGCAGCCGAAGCGGGTGTTGATGATTTTCTGGCAGAAGCGACCCCGGAAGCGAAACTGGCTCTTATCCGCCAATATCAGTCCGAAGGGCGTCTGGTTGCCATGACGGGAGACGGTACAAATGATGCGCCAGCACTGGCGCAGGCAGATGTTGCTGTTGCGATGAATTCAGGTACGCAGGCTGCAAAAGAAGCGGGCAATATGGTGGATTTGGATTCTAATCCCACCAAGCTGATTGAAGTTGTGCATATTGGTAAACAGATGTTGATGACCCGTGGTTCTTTGACCACGTTCAGTATCGCCAATGATATTGCCAAGTACTTCGCCATCATTCCCGCAGCCTTTGCCGTGACGTATCCCCAGCTTAATACCCTGAACTTAATGCATCTTCATTCACCGGGTTCGGCAATACTGTCCGCAACTATTTTCAATGCAATCATCATCATTTTCCTGCTTCCTTTAGCTTTAAAAGGTGTCAGTTACCAGCCAATGAATGCATTATCACTTCTGCGCCGAAACTTATGGATATATGGTTTCAGTGGCTTGCTTGTTCCCTTTGTCGGCATCAAGCTCATTGATATGCTGCTAACTGTATTAGTTCTAAAATAACCTATTGTTAAATAACTAAGCCTGTACATAAGGTGATAAAAATGATTTGGTTACGTTCTTCGATTGTTTTGCTGACATTTCTTACAATAATCACGGGTATTGCCTATCCATTACTGGTGACAGGAATATCTGAAGCCTTATTTCCCCACCAAGCTAAAGGGTCATTAATAGAACAAAATGGCAGATGGGTTGGTTCTAAGTTAATTGGTCAAAATTTTACCAAGGCCATCTATTTTCATGGGCGCCCTTCTATGACAGCCGAAAAGCCGTATAACACTCTGGCATCTGGAGGCAGCAATCTTTCAATCACTAATCCAGTATTGACCAACAAATTGCACCAAAACATTATCCGAGTACGTTTATTTAATTATCCCGAAAGCCTTCCGATCCCTGTTGAATTAGTAACGGCATCCGGTAGTGGACTAGATCCCCATATTTCCCCTGAAGCTGCTGAATTTCAGGCGCAACGTGTTGCTAAATCCCGCCACTTGCCACTCAAGACGGTTAATGAATTAATTCAGAAGCACACTGAATATCCCTTATTGAATTATTTAGGCAACCCCGTGGTGAATGTACTAGAACTTAATCTGGCTCTTGATAATCTACACCCAAGAGGCAGATAAAATATGGATCAAAATGAATTTCAACGCCCCGATCCAGATGATTTACTGACACTGGCAAATAAAAAACCACGCGGCAAGCTCAAAATATTCTTTGGTGCTTGTGCGGGTATTGGTAAAACCTATGCCATGCTGCAAGAAGCCCAACGACTGCTGGCGCAGGGATTAGATATTATTGTTGGAGTTGTTGAAACTCATGAAAGACAAGAAACCGCTGCATTACTAAAAGGCCTGCCTCAATTACCGCCAAAATATCTTCACCATCATGACCGCAGGGTAACAGCCTTTGATATTGATGGTGCCCTTGCCCGTCATCCTGCCATTATTCTGATGGATGAACTGGCATTCAGTAATCCTAAGGGGTGTCGGCACCCCAAACGCTGGCAGGATGTGGATGAGCTACTGGAAGCAGGCATTGATGTGCTGACCACAATCAACGTGCAACATCTGGAAAGCCTGAACGATGTTGTCGGGGCAATTACCAGTATTCGCGTCCGCGAAACTATTCCCGATCATATATTTGATCAGGCCGATGATGTGGTTCTGGTCGATCTCCCTCCTGATGACCTGCGCCAGCGGCTTAAAGACGGCAAAGTCTATATTTCTGGTCAGGCTGAGCGTGCCATTGAACATTTTTTCCGGAAAGGAAACCTGATTGCGTTGCGCGAATTAGCACTACGCCGCACGGCAGACCGCGTAGATGATCAAATGCGTGCTTTTCGTGATACCCGTGGACAAAAACCCGTATGGCATACGCGGGATAATTTACTCTTGTGCATTGGCTACAATGCAGGCAATGAAAAATTGATCCGGACAGCAGCTCGCTTGGCAGCAAAGTTAGATTGTGTCTGGCATGCTGTTTATGTTGAAACTCCCAAATTACACCGCCTGCCAGAGAGCAAACGGCGTACCATTTTAAATGCATTGAAACTGGCGCAAGATCTGGGCGCAGAAACTGCAACGCTCTCCGATTCCCATGAAGAAAAAGCCATCCTGCGCTATGCCAGAGAACATAATCTGGGCAAAATCCTTATTGGCCGTTATTACGGTGCATACTCAAAATTATTTGGTTATAAATGGCGACCTGACTTTGCTGAAAGACTGGGTAAACTCGGCCCTGATCTGGACTTAATTATTGTTGCATTGAAAGACCGGAAACCTTGGGATAAAGAATCCAGAGATACCCGCCCATTCCATGAAAAATGGCGAGTGCCGATCCAGGGCTTCATTATGGCCATCGTGCTCTGCACTTTGACCACTTTCTTTTCGAGAACATTTTTGCTTACCCTTGATAAAGCCAATCTGGTCACTCTCTACCTGCTTGGCGTTGTCATCATCGCCTTATTTTACGGCCGTTGGCCTTCAGTCTTTGCTGCTTTTATCAATGTTGTTAGCTTTGACCTCTTTTTTGTCCAACCGCATTGGTCATTGTCAGTCAAGGAAATGCAATACCTGCTCACATTTACTGTCATGCTGATTGTGGGCGTTGTCGTAGGAAACCTGACCGCAGGAATACGCTATCAGGCCAGAGTTGCCCGCCATCGAGAACAACGAACTCGGTACCTGTATGAAATTACCCGGGAACTTAGCCGAGCGCTGAATGAAGAAGATGTAGCCCGTATCAGCTATCACTTTCTATCCAATAGCTTTCAGGCAAAAACCGGACTGTTGCTACCAGACAGCAACCATCGTTTATATCAGGTAAAATCCAATAACGGTGGCCAAATGCAAATCGATGAAGCTATCGCAAAATGGTGTTTTGACAAAAAACAACCTGCTGGGGCTGGTACTGACACTTTACCGGGAGTGCCTTACCAATTACTTCCCATCACTACACCTTCTCAGGTATTCGCTGTTCTTGCGATAGAATCTTCTAACCTGCGCCAATTACTGGTGCCGGAACAACAACGATTATTACAAACATTCACAGGTATTATTGCCAACGCACTGGAGCGATTACATCTGGCACGCAGCGCAGAATCTGCCAAACTGGAAACTGAACGAGAGCAACTGTGCAATTCTCTGCTGGCAGCATTATCCGATGATCTACGTACTCCATTGACCGTTATGTTTGGGCAAACAGAAATATTAATGTTAAATTTATCTGCTGAAAACTCACCACACACTAAACAAATTAACCAAATTCGCCAGCAAATTCTCAGTACGTTTCGGCTGGTTAATAATCTACTGGATATGGCACGCATCCAATCGAGGGGGATTCAGCTTAACCTTGAATGGTATCCGCTGAAAGAAATTGTCAGCAGTGCTTTACGTTCATTGGAATATAGCCTCCAACGCTACAATGTAGAACTTTCCCTACCTGCCAATTTATTCTTGCATTGCGATGCAACCTTACTGGAACGTGTTTTTATCAATTTACTGGAAAATGCCATTAAATATACTCATGAACAAACACTCTTGGGCATACAAGCCACCATTGAACAAAAACAAATACATATTGAAGTCTGGGATGCTGGAATTGGAGTTCCATCAGGGCAAGAACAACTTATTTTCAATAAATTTTCGCGCACCAGTAAAGAATCTGCCATACCCGGTGTTGGGTTGGGATTAGCCATCTGTCGAGCCATTATTGAGATTCATGGTGGCAAGATATGGGTGACTAACAATAAAAGAGGTGGGGCAAGTTTTCACTTTGTCTTACCGTTGGAAGAGCCACCAAAAATTGAATATGCTCTAGAGGGCATATAAGTACAGACAAAAACAATACTCATCATCACTCTAGAGCAAATCAATTCAACTCCATCACTCACTTTTCAGGTACCCAATCTGATTAACCTTATCCCCTGAGTTATTTCACCGCTACAAATTTGGCCGCTACAATGTGAAAAGCGCAGGTATAGGCATTATTTCTTACGGACAGGTATCCCTTTTCCTCGAATTCCTTCCTGTGGTAAAACCAATACTGCTACTGACCATGCAGGCATGATAACCTCACCATTTCCCTTTATTTGCACTCCCGCAGCCAGAGAGTTACTACCCAATTCATGCTGAATATCATTTAACTTCAATCCATTGATATTAAGTTCTTTGACAGCAACAGACCACGGGGCAGCATTAATAACTACGACCAAGCCATCAAATCGCCAATCACGATCGTGAAAGGTCGTATTACCGTCGTCAATAGTCATCACCAGCAACCCGATTTGCTGATGCGGGCCTACGTTCAAAAAATCAATACGTTGCTTAACAGCAGCCCCATCACCAAGAGCCAGCAATGGTGAAAATTGACGTAAACGCAATAATTCCTGATAAAAGGCCATCATTTGCAATAATTCACTTCGGGCTGGTTTTTGAACCCAATTTTTCACACGATTAATCAACGGATAATTTTTACCATCATTGCTGCACTCCGGCATTCCCACATCATAATTATTATCCTTATAGTCATAGCTAACACGATTAAACCAATCACCCGCATTGTAAGAATCACGGGTAAACGATTTTGAGCGTAATAGCTCTGAGCCTTGTTGGTCAAAAGCCAACCCTTGCCCAAGGAATACGGTGGCAAGAGAGATTGCCTGCATACGTACCCGTGTTGCCAGATCTGCCTGATATGCAGCCTTGTAGCTAATGATATCCCACAATGTCTGATTATCATGCTTGGATACATAGTTAAGTACTTCAGTGGGATTTGACGCATATCCTGCAATAACGCCTTTATAATCAATTTCATGACCTTTTTTCACTGCCCCGTCTTTGTCAATCATGACAAAATCAGCCAGATTGCCGATCATACCAAGACGCACAAGATCCAATAAATGGCGTACTTCATTTGCATCTAACCGCGAAATTTCATTAGGCAATGTTCCTGCACCATTACCAATACCCTGATTGGTGCGGATATTATCGGCAAAATCAAACGGCCCACCCCCCCGTACTGCATCCCGCAATCTGTCAGAGAAAGTACCTATGCTAGTCCCCCTAAGATTAATTTGTGAGGCGGTTTCGAACCGGGCATCCTGTCCTGAATTCCAGCCTTCACCGAAAAAATAGACTGATGGATTAACGGCCCGGACTTTTTCCAGTGCTGATAGAATTTGTGTTTTAGGGTGATATCCCATTAAATCGAACCGGAACGCATCAATTTTATAGTCTTTAGCCCAAGTCACCAGTGAGTCTTCAATAAGTTTGGCGAACATTCGGTGCTCCGGCGCGGTGTCGTAACAGCAGGTATTTTTTTCAACCTGACCCGTTATTTCATCCAAACGGTGGTAATACCAAGGTACTATTTTATCCAGTACCGATGTTCGGGATGTCGGACCAACACCATCAGTATGGTTGTAAACAACATCCATAATCACATTCATACCTAATTGCTGTTTGATAGCCTGCACCATTGCACGAAACTCTTTTATGCGCCCTGAACCTTCTGGATCAGTGGCATAAGAGCCTTCCGGCACTGAATAGTGAAATGGATCGTAACCCCAATTATAGGAGTCTGTATTTGCCACCATCGCATTCAATTCTTGCACTTGCGGGTTATTGATATCGTCTATGGGTTGCAATAGTTGCAAAACTTCTCTTACCGTCAATGAACTCTGGCAATAATCAGCAAAACGGCTATTTTTCACTATCGGGTTAATCTGGCACAAACGACTAAATGGATGATCAATATCAGCCACTTTGTCTTTAAATTCATTAATGGAGGCGATATCAAATACAGGTAACAATTCCAGATGGGTTATCCCTGACTGCCCGAGCGTTTTTAGATGCTTGAACATATTACTGTTATTGGCAGTCAGAGCCAGATATTTACCACGCCAAGTTTCCGGGATCGTGTTATCTGCAACAGAAAGATCACGGATATGCGCTTCAGAAATGGTCATACGCGCAATATTTGCGGGTGTGTTTTGCGAGTGTGGAGTAAGCAAATTATCCCAGTTTTGCGGTTTCAATGCTCCATCATCCAGATTGACAATCTGACTATATTCCGAATTGGTGGACAAACTATACGAATAGGGATCAGTAACCTCATAATGTTCAACATTGCGGGATTGGGGATGGTACACAGTTAACGCATAGCGGTAATAGGAACCCATCAATGCTCTATCACCCTGCCATGACCAAGAGCCACTTGCTGCGTCACGTTGCATTACATGATTAGCAATAATCTGTTTGTTTTGATTATAAATTAATATATTGACCTCTTGCGCACTAGGTGCCCAAAGGCGGAAAAGTATTCCCTTATCACTGACTAATGCACCATATTTTAATGTTTCAGCAGCATCAGCAAAACGGTCATCCAGCACTCCCGCTGTCTGAACCTGAGCCGATGAAAGTAATTCACCTTGCTTATTAGCAGCCAGAACCACTAAATCCCCTGTCAGCAGCCGATCAATTTCCACATTTTCCGGCAAGCCGAATGCTGTCCATTCAGCCAAATGAGGAAACTTTCTTGCGGTTTCCTGACTCAAAATTGTCGGTGTGAGTATCAGATAGTTATCAGTAAAATAACCTTGTTCATTGGTTTCTACTTTTTTGTTTTGATTATGGTATAAGCGGACAATGGGCTGACCAGCACCCTCCGGCCATAATAATGTTTGTCTATCAACCCAATGTGCAGATGCCTGAGAAATTTCTGGTTCTGAGTCAGAGGCTTCAGTCTGCCGATAAATTTGCCCATCCAATACCTGATTCAAATTTTGTACCATCGGTTTCTCCTGAATATTGAAAAAATTATTTTTGTTTTGGGAGCAACTTACAAGTAATAAAATAAGTAATCCATTGAATAAAATAAGATAAATCTTTTTCCAAAAGTGAGGTGTCATTGCCAACCCTTTTTAACAAAAAAGATAACATCGACCATTTTATTTTTAATAAAAATGGGAATAATAATTAAATATTGTATTGAACATTCTTACCTCATCCTTTTATCAATAAATATGGGAGGAGAATAAAGGATGAATTGGAACACATAGGATAATTGCATATGAGTACATGGTTGATTTATGCCTTACTCTCCGCACTAACAGCAGCACTGGTAGCTATCTTTGGTAAAATTGGGCTACAGAATCTGGATGCCAATACAGCAACCGCCATTCGTGCAGTCATTATGGCATTGTTTCTGGTGGGAGTTGTTATTGTGCAAGGAAAGTTAAATCTTATCAGCGAAATCCTCGCCAATCGCAAGGCACTACTGTTTATCCTATTAAGCGGGATAGCTGGTGCTCTCTCCTGGTTGTTTTATTTTCTCGCGATCAAACATGGCAATGTCTCCCGAGTGGCTCCCATCGATAAATTAAGCGTGGTATTTGCGGTCATTCTGGCAGTAATTTTATTTAGTGAGAAAAACTCTTTGGTAGCAGTCACAGGTATCACATTGATTAACATAGGTGTTTTGATGGTTGCTTTGGGGTAATCCAAACGTCAGGGACATCAAAACAGTGAAAGCCGCAGCAACTGCTGCGGCTTTCACTGTTTAAGTCAGGAATTAATTAACCTGCAGCAAATACCTGATTAACGATTTCCTGCGCTTCTTGCTCAATTTTCTCTCGATGTTGAGCGCCGAGGAAACTTTCGCAATAGATTTTATAGGCTTCTTCCGTTCCAGAAGGGCGGGCAGCAAACCAACCGTTATCACTCATCACTTTCAAACCACCAATAGAAGCACCATTCCCCGATGCGGTTGTCAGGCGAGCAGTGATTGGATCACCTGCCAATGTACCGGCTTTCACCATTTCTGGTGATAGTTTGGACAGCAATGCTTTTTGCTGATGAGTTGCTGCTGCCTGAATGCGGCTGTAGCTTGGCGTACCAAAACGAGCTTCCAGTTTGTCATAGCGCTGTTGTGGGTTCTCACCAGTAATTGCGGTCATTTCAGCCGCCAGCAAACAAAGGATAATGCCGTCTTTATCGGTTGACCACGGTGTGCCATCAAAACGCAGGAAAGATGCGCCAGCACTCTCTTCACCACCAAAGCCCAATTCGCCTTTATATAGCCCATCTACAAACCACTTGAAGCCGACAGGAACTTCCAGCAATTCACGGCCTAAATCAGCAACAACGCGGTCGATCATGGCGCTGGAAACCAACGTTTTGCCTACAGCAACCTTTTCAGACCATTGTGGGCGGTGGCGGAATAAATAATCCACTGCCGTTGCCAGATAATGGTTAGGATTCATCAGGCCGGCTGGTGTGATAATCCCATGGCGGTCATAATCAGGATCATTGGCAAAGGCCAGATCGAATTTACCACGTAACTCCAGCAAACCCGCCATTGCCCAACGGGATGAGCAATCCATGCGGATCACACCGTCATGATCCAGTGTCATAAAACGGAATGTCTGATCGACTTTATCATTAACCAGTGTCAAATCGAGATTGTAGTACTCGCCAATCCGCTGCCAATAAGCGATACCGGAACCCCCTAATGGATCAATCCCAATTTTCAGCCCCGCTTTCTGAATAGCAGCCATATCGACAACTTCGCCTAATGCGGTGACATAATGATCAATTAAATTCTGAGGATGCAAATATTCACTTTTCAATGCCTGTTCATAAGGCAATCGCTTAATGCCATTAAGATCACCTGCCAGTAATTCGTTGGCACGACGTTCAATAATGGCAGTAAGATCAGTATCGGCAGGCCCTCCATTAGGTGGATTATATTTAATACCACCGTCTTCTGGCGGGTTATGCGATGGCGTGATCACAATTCCATCAGCCAGATTTTTTCCCTGACGGTTATAACATAAGATGGCATGAGAAATAGCCGGCGTTGGTGTAAAACCGTTATTTTCCTGCACAATCACATCTACACCATTCGCCGTTAATACCTCCAATACAGAGATAAAAGCCGCTTCAGAAAGTGCGTGAGTATCTTTACCCACATAGCATGGCCCGGTAATCCCCTGCTGCGAACGGACTTCCACTATCGCTTGAGTAATAGACAGAATATGAGTTTCGTTAAAACTGTTGCGTCCAGAACTGCCACGGTGACCAGAAGTACCAAATTTGACCTTGTGTGTCGGATTTTCAGGGTGTGGTTGTAGGGTGTAATACTGTGATGTGAGCTGAGCAACATTAATTAAATCGTACTGCTGGGCAAGTTGCCCAGCTCTTGGGTGAATTGCCACTTTATTTCTCCTGAGAGACTGCACTGGCTTACCCGCCAGCGCAGTATAAATAAGTTCAGCGGATTAGAGCTGCTAACTAAACTAAATAGTGCCGCACACTTTTTCAATCAAATTTGCCGGAAACTTCATATCCTGCATAACATATTCGATCATGCTGCGTTTACGGTCAGTATTAGTATTGGTAATAACCCAGAAAGGAGTGCCGGGGATATGACGTGGCTTGGTCTGCTTGCCACTGGCCAGTAATGTATGCTCATTTCCAGCAAAATAGGTGCGGGTACGGCCATGCATCGCTTCTGTTGTTTTAGAAAAACTCTCACCGTTCAGACTATACAGCGTAGACAGGATCAGCATAAAGCGCTCAACAGATTTTTTCTTTTCTGCATACTCGTCGGAAAGCAATAGCTCGCGAACAACGCGAACAGCATCACGGGAGCGGGATACGGGAGTTTTAACAGCAGGTGCGGGATCATTGGCAGGCGGTGTAATTTGTACTGGCTGCCCGGCGTCCAATTTCAGTATGCGCCGTAAAATATCAGATGCACTTTCACCGATATGCAGAGTTTGGCTTGCAATAAAGCGGTAAAGGTCTTCATCAACTTCTATCGTTTTCATTTCTATCCAGTACTGTTCTTAATGAAAAAATTATCTTGCGATTATAAGATATAATGCCAAAAAACAAAACAATTAAACTTTCAATAACTTAAAGTGACTCTTTCTAAAATTAGTAATTTTTAAAAAAGTGACTTTTCCTTTAAAATAAATCAATCAGTTACAACTATTTCATCTCATTTTCATCCCATTGGATTTGTCACTGACCGCGTGTCATGATATTAAGCATCTCAATATTAAACATTGCATAAATGACATTAAGTTCAGGCAAATCATGAAGTCAAATAGTCAATTAAATTATCATTTTCACACACCGGAAAATCCGAAATCACCCACGCCCATTGTTTTGATTCATGGCCTTTTTGGGGATTTAAACAATCTTGGGATATTGGGGCGCGATTTACAGCAATATTATCCGGTGATTCAAATCGATGTGCGTAACCACGGTATTTCACCACGAATTGAGAACATGGATTACCACGATATGGCGCAGGATGTTTTGACTCTCCTTGATGAGCTTAATGTGCCAAAAGCTACAATCATCGGGCATTCCATGGGCGGAAAAATCGCCATGACCATGACAGCGGTTGCACCAGAACGCATTGAGAAAATTATAGTTATTGATATGGCTCCTGTTGCTTATGCAATCCGCCGTCACGACAATATTTTCTCAGCACTGAACAAAGTTATAGAAGCAGGAACAGAAACCCGGCAGACAGCGGCAGACATCATGCGTCAGGATATTCGGGAAGATGGTGTTATTCAGTTTTTGCTGAAATCATTCCGCCAGGGGAAATGGAAATTCAATCTGCCTGTTTTGCAAAAAGAATATGAAAAAATTATCGGTTGGGAAATTATTCCTGCATGGTACAAACCTGCCCTGTTTATTCGTGGTGGAAATTCTGATTACATCACTGAAGAATATCGGGACGATATTAGCAGCCAGTTTCCACAAGCTACAGCATGGGTTGTAGCCGGTTGTGGACATTGGGTTCACGCAGAAAAACCTGAAACTGTGCTCAGGGTAATTCATCGATTTTTAGGAACAGAATAATGATGATATCAACCCACCGAATGTGGGTTGATAAAAATAATATTCTTTCAAAATTACTGAAAAATCAGTCCATTCAAAAATAATTTCATTTTTATTTTTACTCTTCCTAAAAAGTATAACCAGTATAAAAATAGTTATACCTGTTCCACTGACAACCTCTTAATATATACTGATAAAAAACAGTTATTAACTATTACACCCGTATTAAACAAGTAAATATAACATTTTGAATTTAATTAAGGATAAAAGTAATGACCGATAATATTTTATATAATCCGATTGCACATCTTTATGAAAGCTTTTCAGACTCAACCCCCCACATCGACGTAGAAATTCGTACTATCCTTAATCTAGCCGGTGATGTACAAGGGAAATCAGTGTTAGATTTAGCCTGTGGATATGGTCTTTTTAGTCGGAAATTTAAAAAACTCGGAGCTTCAAAAGTTATTGGTATCGATATATCTGATCAAATGATAGAAATTGCCAGAAATAAATCGCAACAATATAACGATGGTATTGAATTTCACATAAGAGATGTCTGCAAAATGGAGTCATTCGGAAAATATGATCTCATTGTTGCAGCCTGGTTATTCTGTCATGCTGAATCACTTGAAGACCTTAGCACAATGTTTCGTGTTATTGCCGATCATCTTAAGCCTTCCGGTAAATTTGTAGCTTATACATTTGAACCCGACTTCCGATTGGAAAAAGGCAATTACATGAATTACTCCATAAAAGTACTTAGTGAAGAGGCAGTAAAAGATACGACGCTTGTGAAAGCTGAATTTCTTACCACTCCCCGCAGTCCTTTCACAATGTACCGCTGGAGCCGTGAACAGTATGAAGATGCTATCAATAAGGCGGGTTTCAAACACTTTGAATGGCATAAACCGATGCTGATGGAAAGTGATATTGTCAGTCAACCCCCCGGTTATTGGAATGATTTTCAACGAAACTGCCTTGATACAGCGCTTGTTTGTCAATTTTAACAAAATAATTCCCCGTAAAAGTACGGGGAATTATCTTAACTGGAACTTAAAAAATGGCGGGTATAAAAGAAAGATCCTATTTAACAATTCTAAATCAACCTAATAGCCTACTATAATCAAATTCACTTTTCTGAAAAAACGCGTTTACTAGTCAGTCCTATTTTTATTTTTTATAAAATAATAATAGTTCCTCCAATGATAAAAATAATTATTTCTCATGTTAGATTGTTATTTTACTGTACTTAACCGAGGTGTAAGAATATAAAACAACGACAATTAACATCCTAACCATTAACAAAGGAGTCATTATTATGCAAGAAGAAATACACTATGATCACATCGGAGAAAATTATGAAAACTTCTACAATTCTGTCCCGCAACGCAAAGTAGAAGTTCGTGCATTATTTAATATGGTTGGTGATGTTCAGGGAAAATCAGTCCTAGATTTAGCTTGTGGGTATGGTTATTTTGGTCGTGAACTATACCACCTTGGTGCATCAAGAGTCGTTGGTATAGATATATCCGAAAAGATGATCGAGCTAGCCAGAGAAAAATCAAAGCTATATGAGGATAAAATTGAATTCCATGTAGCCAATGTAAGTGACATGCAATTATTTGAAAAATTCGATATTGTCACCGCAACATTTTTATTTCACTATGCAAAATCAATTGAAGAACTCGAAAGTATGTTTCGTTCTGTTGCTAACCATTTAAAACCTTCTGGCAGGCTAATAGCTTATATGGCTTCACCCGATTATCAATTAACAAAAGGAAATTGCCATAACTATGGTCTGAATGTTCTCACTGAAGAACCATTGCAAGGTGGATTTATTCATCAAGTCGAATTTATTACCACACCTCCGATACAGTTAACTTTCTATCGCTGGAGTCGTGAAACTTATGCGAATGCGATTCATAAGGCTGGTTTCAGTCAATTAGAATGGATAAAACCTATCTTATTAGAAAGTGATATAGAAAGTTACCCTCCTAGTTTCTGGGATAATTATCAGAAAAATTGTATGCACGCCGGACTTATCTGCCAGCTTCCATAAGCCTTTTCTACCAGTGACTTCAACGCTACTGTATTTACTTAATTTTTCAAGTTGCTGCGTTTTTGCTACGCAGCAACTTGAAATTCATTGAGTATAATTTCCTGCAAGATTTTAAACAAAATAAATCTCTGGTTACAGCTAAGAAGAAATTTTAAATATTAAGGGAATAATTAAAATCGCAATTATAAATAGAATAGTTAATCAACAAAAATAATTATATCTAACTTATCCTCAATAGCTTAAATTCCATAATCATTCTAAATTATTCAAAAGAGGATAGGGTAATGCAAATAAAAGATACCTCCTATGAGCCGATTGCAGAACGTTATAATAGCTTTTCAGATAAAGGCCCACTACGCATACTTGAAATGCGAACTATTCTGGATTTAGCCGGAGATATACAAGGAAAATCAGTCTTAGATTTAGCCTGTGGCACGGGTTATTTTGGACTACAATTCAAAAAGCTTGGTGCTTCCGAAATCGTAGGTGTCGATATATCAGAAAAAATGATAGAGATAGCCAAGGAAGAATCACAAAAACAGGGGGCTGATATCAAGTTTCATGTTAGAAATATCAGTGAAATGGAGTCATTTGGAAAATTCGACATCATTGTTGCAGGCTGGTTATTCTGTAATGCAGAATCCATTGAAGAACTTGATGCAATGTTCAGGGTAGCGGCTGATAACCTTAAGCCTTCCGGAAAATTAGTTGCTTATACGATTGAACCTGATTATCGATTAGATAAGCGTAATAACTATCGTCCCTATGAAGTCGATATTCTTAGTGAAACCCCCTGGAAAGGTGGATTCCGTTATGAAGCTGAGTTTATCACTGATCCACCAAGCCCACTCATTTTTTACAGTTGGGGTCGCGAATATTATGAAAGTGCAATGAATAAAGCGGGATTCAAACGCTTCGAATGGCGAAAACCTATGCTGATAGAAAGTGACATTAAGCGTTATCCTGCTGGCTTTTGGGATGTTCACCAAAAAAATTGTTGGGAGACTGGATTTATCTGTGAATTTTAACAAAATTCCCCCTTATAATTTTAGGGGGAATATCCTTTGACAAATTTATTATTATAATTTTAATTAAATATATTAATTAAAAGTTCACCTACAAACCCCAGACAATCCTTTATTTAACAACTAAAATATGATAAACCAGAATTCCGATTTAATTATAAATATTGAAATCGTTTGGAAAAAAATGCCAAAACAAATTATCACAATATACCCAAAAATAAACATTTAAAAAAATTGTTAATTTATATATTAAATATAATTAAAGAAATTAGGGTTTGTAAGATCTTTTCCATTAAAAAACCAATTAACAGAACAACCCGCACAACTTGAACACTTGACCAAACAGAGTAAAACAGTT
>NZ_CAWQTY010000182.1:0-34872 GCF_963897815.1 Xenorhabdus sp. Sc-CR9 | reverse complement strand
AATTTCCAGCTATCATCTGTTAACATTAGTCTTGGCATTTGGGGTAATTGTTTTGATTTTTGGCGAAACCATTATAACAGCCCCATTTGCTGCTTGCTTTTTATACCAAAAAGATCAACACGCTCTAGATGAAGCAATCAAAGCAGCAAAGAAAAAAGGAGAAAACACTGCTCCTATCTTTGAAAGAACGCGCAATAAACTGGCAGAACAGCGAGAATCTGTCAAAGCCGAGTGTCAGGCCAATCCGACTATGTGTGCTGTTACACTTAGCGAATATGCCAATCAGGCACTGGAATCCGTCGAGACCTTTATCGGCAGACTGTATTTTGATAATAGCGTTATTGCATTCACACATGAAGAATCGGCTAAAGATAACGCCGTTATTGAAAATTATACCAATGGCTCTGGGCAGATACTAGCGTATGCCGTTAACGGTGCGAAATTTCTGAGTGGCGAAGACACTAAATTTTCGATGACCGGAAAAAGCATCAGGACGCGGATCCACAATCAACAGGCCAATCAGTCGGGGTCTTCACCAGAGGTCGTTGTAATAAACACAAACTCAGGTAAAAAGAGGGGTTGGACTACAGAACTGAATAAACCTCAACCAAATACCCTTTACCATGTGGATGGAAATAAAACGTTCCAAACTGATTCGCTAGGCCGTACTATCCTTGCTGAAGGCACTCTGTCTTTGTCTAAAAAAGATCGTAATACTTATCAACAGTGCAAAGCAGGGAAATGTGGTAATCCAGGAGATGAAGGTGGTCATCTATTTGCCAGTATCTTTAATGGCCCGGGTGAGAAAATAAATATTCTCCCAATGAATGGAAATCTGAATAAAGGTGAATGGAAAAAGATGGAGAATTCATGGGCTAATGCTCAAAAAGACGGCAAACAAGTTCATGTTAAAATTGTACCTGTCTATAATAGCAACAATAATAGTGGACGCCCAGATAAATACAATGTCAAATATTCTATCGATGGAGAGAGGCCAGTGATCGTTAACTTTAATAATTCTGAGGGCGGAAAATAGTAATGGATGATCAAAAGCTATACCAGAAAATCGGACAGTTATTGGTAGATGCGGGACCAGCAGATGCAAAAAAAATTATTGTCCGAGCTGACCTTTTCTCAGAAAGAAATGGCTGTAAGTATGAATTTGATTATATGGATGAAAGTGAGGAGTTAGGGTGGTTTGATCCTGATGCTCAAGCAGTAAGCGATCTGACAGACCTACTCGAAGAACTTAGGAACTTTTTTATTGAGAATATACAATCTCAAGAAACTCCATTCTGGCATGGATGTACAATCACTCTTGATGTAGAAAAAATGAAGTTTAGTGTAGAATTTAAATACGAAGGCTAACCTGAATGCGATCCCAGCCATAGTGCTGGGATCTTTCTTTAAAGACCAAAAAATCATTAATAATAATGAAATTACACACTAAGTTGTGATTTACAAACCTATCCTCAACCCCCGCGTCACATCCATTTTTCTGGCCACCAAAACAGCGGCTTCCAGTTCACTGCACTGATGTTCACGCATTAACGCCCTACGCTCGGCTTTTTCTTCTTTTTCCGTCATGCCCAGTGCCAGATAGAGGCTTGGCGGCACGACCCGAAATAACGCCTCGATTTTTTTCGCCAGCACCACGCCTTCGGTATAACAACGGGGTAATTTACTGGCAGAGAGCAGCACCGCTTTCTGCTCTTCAGTCAGCTTCTTAAAGCGGGCGATTTGCTCCACCTCATCCGGTGGCATGGTGAGACACAGCCACCATTCGGCCATATTCAGCATCTTTTCAGCGGTATCAGGATAGTCCGCCAGGTTTTGGGTGGCGAGCCACAGCCAGGCACCGAGTTTACGCCACATTTTCACTACCTTGGTCATATACGGTGATAACAGCGGGTTGGTGGTGGTGATATGCCCTTCATCAATCACCAGTTGCAGTTCGCGATCCTGATATTGATCCCGTTCAGCCAGATTATTAACTTTGTTAATCAGCGAGACCATCGCCAGTGCCATTTGCGCCGAATAGTTCTCCCGTGCCAGTGTGCCCAAATCAATCAGGGTGACATCCACTTCCGGCCACGGCGTACCGGGGCGGTTAAACAGTTCACCCTCAAACCCCTGGGTAAACATTGACATAGCACTGGCCATTTCATCTGCCCGTGCCCGACGGTGTACAGTGATTAAAGGCTGACCGTGCTCATCCTGCCGATGATTACGGGCGATGGCATAAAGGGCATTTTGTAAGTCTGAAGCCACCATCTGGCGTGCTTCGTTAAAGCTGGCTTGTGTGGCTATCATAATCGCTTCGCGGATAAGACCACGATCAGAGCGGGTCAGGCGCTCTTCCTCTCTTTTTTCACCGCCAGTGATCATCAGTCTGGCGGCAATTTCCATTTCGCCCAGAATATCGCGCTGTTCATCTCCCTCCTCTTCCTGTTGTTCATCGGTATCAGGAATATCGGCTTCATTAATGCGCAATTGCCTGGGACTCAGTTGCAGCAGCTGATGGGCATCGGCAAACAGCGCCAGACTGACCCCACAGCCCGGTCTGATACCGATTTTATTGACTGTCAGCCCCAGGCTTTCGTAGTAATCGGCCAGCAAACCAAAGCTGTTGCCGGCTTCGACAATAAACAGGCGCGGCCGGTGTATCGCCATCAACTGGATTAACGAAGCGCACAGGGTGGCGGACTTCCCCGCACCGGTCGGACCAAACAGCAGCAGGTGGGCATTCTGGGTGCGATCCTGTTTGTTCATCGGATCAAAGGTCAGCGGTGCCCCACCCCGGTTAAAGAAACTGAATCCCGGATGCCCGGTGCCGGTCGAACGGCCTGTCACCGGCAATAACCCGGCCAGATGCTGTACCCAGGTCAGGCGGCTGTACCAGTGTTTTTTATCTTTCTGTGGGTTAAAGCACATCGGCAATGCCCGTAAATAAGCATTCAGCGGTGAGACACTGAATTCCGGCCGGACAGGCTGTAATCCCGCTGTCAGCAGGGTGGAGGATAACTGATGCACCCGACGGTTTATATCATCCAGATCCTTGCCGCACACCAGAAAGGTCAGCGCACTGCGGTACAGTTTATGCCGCCGCCCCAGAAGTTCCTTCACTTCCTGCACATCCTGCCGGGCGCGCAGCGATTCGGTATTTTCTCCCACGGCATTTTTCGCCAGCCGGGTAAAATCCTCTTCCAGTCTGTCCTGCGCCTGCGCCACAATGGTCAGCGAAACCACCGTGCCTGCCGGCATCATATCCATCAGGGTATTGATATTGTCGCCCCGTTTCACTTCGCCTGTCAGTGTTCCTGGTTCTGGTGGGCGACGCAGGCGCTCGACCGGCACCGCTTTATGCGGCAACCCGTCAAACCACCAGACGCCTGCCTCGGGATCAGACACCGGCGGGGTAAACCACAGGCTTTCGGCAAAATCATTGTTGACGGGGAGATCCGATTGCTTAGGTGTTATATAACTGACGGCGTGGTAAAAATCGGCTTTTTCCATCCCCCAGTCCGGGGCCGGATTAAAGTGTCGCAGCAGCCAGTTGTGGATCTGTTTTCCATGTTGGCGGCAGGCAGTTACACCGGCAGACGCCAGCGACGAAACCAGCCGCTCACAGACTTGATTGAGTGCGGCCACCGACGATAAGGCCGGATTGCTAACATGGGATCTGCGCCCGTCAGGCAGCCACCGATAAACCACCATACGGGTCTGGCGCTGCTGGCCCCGCCACGGCTGCCCAGTGATTAAGCTGTCCTGAAATATCCCGTCAGGCCGGGCAATGCTGTTCAGGTGATGCTCTGATTCCGCCAGAAAGGCGTCAGTAAACGGTGTTCCCTGTGCCCAGGGTTTCACATAGCCCCGCAAAGTGTTGAGATAGTCAGCAGGATCATCGTCATCCTGACAAAAAAACTGCACCACCCACGGCGAAATATCGTCCTCTTCCAGACTGTCCTGGATCGCATCTTCCAGTTGATCCCGGATTTCAGTCAACCGCTCAGCAGGACGGCCTTCGGTGGCGATGGGTTCAATCCGGTAGACCGCACCCACGGAAATCCCGTCATCCAGCAGCAGGCATTGCCCGTCTTCCAGATATTCCACCCAGGGCAGATAATCGATGATGGAAGGGTTTGCATGGTAAATCGCGGTTTCATCCGCCTCACGCAGTTTACCGGGGCGGTTCAGTGCCTTGGGTTTTTCCATTATAGTGCCTCCGTGCGTTCACCCGGCAGGGCATACTGTACCTGCTGATAAAACGGGAATACCGTACTGTAGCCCGGTATCGGCGTGTTGCCGGCAACCAGATGCGGATAGACGTACATCACCATATCGGGATTGGGTAAGCGGGGAAACTGCTGGCTGATTTCCTGCGCGGCTGAACGGCTGTAATGATAAGGTTCTTCCAGAGCCCTGAGCCGTTCGGATGAAGTTAAAGAACGGCGCAGTGTTTCCCTTGCCGATGCGGTCGCATGACCTGCCTGATTCCCCTGCCACATTGCCAGTACTGTCTGCTCTCCGGCAGGGAGTAAGGCGTCTTTCGACGTGGTACAGCCGGCCAGCAACCCTGCCAACCCCAACAGCCAATAATATTTTATTTTCCGCATACGGCGGCCTCCGGGATACCAAGAGCAGTAAACATGGCAAATTCCGGGTGTACCGCCAGTTCTGATAAGGTAAAGGGCAAAGGCTCCCACTGTTCAGGCGCCATGCTGACTTTACCGTCAACCACTGTCTGCCACTGGTTTTCCGTCAGACGGAAAACGGTAAAATCACCGTCACTCAACGGCTGACATTCACTGCCGGTTGAGAGATACAACCGGCACTCTTTTTTGCGCACAGTACGCCAGTAAAGCTGTACCCGTGCAGGTTCAGCCCGTGATGTCACCGGCACTTGCAGGCAATACGGGGAACCCGCACTGAATATCCACTGAGAAGGGGTCTTTTCCATTAATCTAATGCTTCCTGATTGTCACGTTGGGCGGTCTCACTCACGCCGTAGCGCACCTTACGTCCTTTCGTTTCGTAATCAATCGCCAGGCGTTGTGTGATATGCACCACTAACCGGGCACCGGGCGGGACGTAAACCGCATCAAACGTCTGGCTGTAGCGCTGTCTGAGCCATTCGCTCAGGTCATTCATGCCACCTGACATCGCTTTGCCTAATGTGGCCTGTCCGGCATTGCCCGTTAACGCCGTGGTGATACCGCCTGTGCCGCTGGTCTGGGCGGTACGCTGGCTTTCGTTCAGCGCATCGCCGGCCGAATGCATGGCCGAGAGGGCAAACAGGGTCGGCAGATAAGTGCTGGCATTGGATTTGCGCTCACCGCTGATACAGGGAATGCCTTTTTCATCGGACAGCCAGCCGATGCCGTGGGTGTTTTGCCCTGTGCCCGGCAGGGTGCGTACCGTGCCGTCCTGAAAAACAAAGGTGATCGAATTAACCTGACCGCGCACGCAGGAGAGTGTCCAGTCGCCACTGGCCGAGCCGGACACCAACGCTCCTTCCACCTCCGGCAGTTCGATGCCGTTGGCCGTCAGGTTGTCTTTGCCGATAAGGATTTTGAACGGATAGGGGTCAGTGACCGTACCATTGACGGGAACACGGCCTAATAGTGCGGTCATGGCCTGACTGCCGACTAACGTGGCATTTTCAGGCAGGGTATAGACCGGTTTGTCGTTTTCTTCCTTAAACGATGGATTTTGGTCCGAGGCATTTTGGGGTTTATTGTGCCCGGTGACGGGCTGTTCACTTAAAAATGAGGCCGGGAACTGCGCCGTGGCTTTCCCATTGCCGGGGATTTGCATGTCTGCCGGTTTTTCATCGGCCGGTGTTATCCAGATAAGTTCATTCTGCCCTGTGCCTGCATTGGCAGAATACGGAATACTTCCCGACCCAGGCGGTATCGGACTGTCCGGCGCAGACAGAGGCGCTGAATTCAGCCTCTCTGTCAGCAAATCAATCTGCGCCAGCAATCCCTGCTGTTCATCCTGTAATTCACTCCGGTGCTGTTCATCACCCTGCCGGATGGCGGCCACCGCCGCGTCTATCTGACCGGCAACATCGTGACGCTGATTTTTTAACTGGTCATTTTCTTTCAGGATATCGGCATTCTGCTGACCTAACCGTTGCTGCTCTGCCCGCACGTTATTGAGTGTGCCGACCAGCGTACGCAGAGTATCTTCCGGTGTATCGCCGCCGACACCCAGCGCCTGTAGCTCCTCCGGTGACAACGTGGCCAGGACATTATTCTGGGGCGTATCGGGTGCGGTACTGTCTGTTGAACTGCAACTTTTGATGCCGATAAACCCGCCGACCATCAGCACCGCCGGCACCAGGATTTTCACCAGACTGTTGGATTTAATCTGCATGACGGCCTCCCGGTTTCACCGCTACCGGCTCAGGGATAAAGGCATTATCCGGCTGTCCTCGGGTCACAAGATACAGCACTGTGGTATCTTCCGGTGTCCCTGCTTCACCCAGCCAGCGATGCTGAAACGTTGCCGCGACAAATTGCCCCTGCAAGGCCCGTGGGTCGAGCGTAATGTTGCGTTTGGCCGTATTACGCAGTTTCAGGGCTACCACCGTGTAATTTTGCACGCCCCAGCCTGTCAGCGGGGAAACCGCAATCGGTTCTGAAGGGTAGAGTGTCGTAATAGCGTCGGCTAAATGCAGGCTGACCGGATGGATACCTGTAACCGGTTCGACGGTACGCAGCGGGGCATAAAGCTGCTGAGCGGCATAGCGGGTTAATATCACCGGCGCGGGAGCCGAAGGTGCTGATTTTCTCTGATGCCGGGGTTCCTCTTTTGAGGCAGAACTTTTTTCATCCGGATAAAGAATGCGTACCGGTTCTGTTGGCCCCGTATTGGTGGCAGTAATATCCAGTAAGATAATTTCGCCGTTTTCACTGTCCTGCAATTGCAGACGGGTTGGTGAAAAGGCATGACTGGCTTTCAGGTAAATGGCTCCCCCTGCGCTCTGTACCCGCAATTTATCGTTGAGGGACGGCGGAAAACCAACACGGACATTTCTGTCTGCGAAAATAATCCGTTCCTGACCCACTTTGAGGGCAATGGGTAACGGAATACGTTCCCATTTCATTAGCTCATCGGCCTTTGCATCGAGGCTGAACCACAAGAGACTGAAAAGTCCCGCCAGAAAGCACAGATAACGAGACTGAGATATCACTGAAACACTCCCTTTTTCTCTTCCACAGGTTGCGGCATCGCTTCCAGACGCTGCGGCATCCCGTCGTAACAATCCAGTGCCAACCCGAAGGGATTACGCTCCGCATCGCCCTCCCAGCGCACCACTTTCAGGGGATAGCGCACCAGCGCCCGTTTGACCGGTTCGGCGTGATAATACTCATCGGCCACCAAATCCAGCCGCACCACCCAGTTATCCCGGTTACGCACCGTCACACTTTTCGTCCCGTAACCCCGGCCGGGAATTTCATACACTACCCGCACCCGGTCGAGCAGTTCGCCGCTGTCTGCCCGGGTTCTGGCATCTTCCCGCAAAAAATCCTGACAGGCGGGGGTCAGGTAAGGTGACAAAGCTGCAATTTTGGCCGGGTAATCCTGTGCCCCGTTTTTCGGCCAGGCATTCAGTTGCTGGAAAAGATAAAAGGCAAAACTGTAGACACTCGGTGCCGGTACTTCCCACCACGGGCGGGTACTGCCGCTGCGTAAGTCCGGCGGATTATGGATGGTGAGATTGCGCGGTGACGCCATCCAGCCCGTGAGCGTGATCAGCAAGACCAGTACCAGCACCCCGCAAACGAGCCGCAGGGTCAGGATATGCTGGTCACAGTTTTTCAGCGCATGACGAAACCGGCTCATCGCAGGCTCCTGCTGCGATGCGCTTGCCTGCTGCGACGCAACGACCAGCCCTGAGCCGTAATAATCAATGCCGGATCACCGATGCCCATCCGACGTTTTTTCTCTTCCAGCTTCAGCCAGAGATAATTTTCCGGTTTGCCGCGCTTAAGCTGCGCGAGCCAGCGACCGCCAAAGCTCATCAATAACAAGGGCATAAACAGCATACCCGTCGGTATCATGACCCAGCCTGCTAACGGGATAAAAGGAAGGCTCACCATCAACCCGAATGCCAGCCCCAGCAAAGCGGCCAGCCCCATTTCCGGTGTGGTGAATCCCCGGAATACGACCGGTTCGGCATTTAAGCGATCGGGTAAAAACGGGATCGTCTGCATAAATTACACCTTAAAAGATAATGCCGGCCGATTTCGCCAGCAGCCAAATCACCGCAACCAGCAGCACCACGCCGACCACGATGATCGAGCCAAACTGTGTCCAGGTGGCTTTGCCGTCCCGCACTTCCGAAAAGGTTTCAACCGCCGCCGAGGCGACCTTAAAGAACGCGACTGCCGAAAGGATCAGCCCGCCAATCACAATGCCATCCTGGGCATAGCCTTTCACCTGTCCCAGTAATCCGCCTCCGCCGCCACTTTTTGGTGGTTCGATAGCCGGCAAATCGGCCCGGGCTGATTGACAGAAAAGACCGGACAGCAAAAACAAGGTGCTTATTCTGGTTATCAGATTCGTACTGATACGACGGCAGACGGTAAAAATTGGCTTCATGTTCAATCCATTCCTTTTTCATTATGTTCGTTGCATCAGCTGGCAAACATCCAGACCGCGACCACCAGTAAGATGGCGGTTCGCATAGCAAACTGGCTGATTGTCTGATTACGTACTTTTTCATTCGCCCAGCCGTTCCAGACATCCACTGCGGCCCAGGCCGCCCAGAGAAACAGGGTGGCCAGGAAAAATCCGACGCAGACCAGATACAGAAAAGTGATATCAAAATGCCCCGAGGCCACGGTAAAAGCAGTGCGTTGTGCTTCAGTCATTGCGGATGTTCCTGACGGTAATGACCGGATAGCGTGCCTGATGCCTGCTGCTGAGCACGGGAAGGGGCAAGATAGTGATCAATACCAGCTTTGATGGTGCTGAGATCCGCTCTGATACGAAGGTAATCAAAGTCATAGCGAGGGAATTTTGCGATATCAGCCGGCTTTTCGGCGAGGCTTGCACGCTCCAGTGCCATCTGCACCTGATCAATCAGATTTTTTGCACTTGCCAGTTCGTCTTTCTCGGCAGCCTGCGCAAGCGGCATACACAACACAGTCAACCCCAACAGACAGGCAGAACGGGACAGGGAAAAGCAACAGCGCATAAACACTCACCTCATCATGGATTTCAGGAGGCCGAGGATGCGGGGTTTTTTAACGCCGATCAGCAATAAACTCTTTATGCTTTGGTGAAAATTAGCTAAATAGTCTGGCTAACTTATTCAGCCAAAACTTAATGATGAAGGAAAACATATGCTGCGGATTGATTTAAACGTCCCTGATGATGAATACGAAAAGGCACGGAAGCTGGGTGCACGCTGGGATGCTGCCGCCCAAATCTGGTATATTGACAACAGTGTTGACCCGACGCCGTTTATGAACTGGTTGCCGTTCTACAATGTGCATGCTGAATACTGGTATCTCGCCCAGACCCAAACATCCTGCCCGCACTGTCATGAACACACCACCGTGACGGCGTTTATGCTGCCTGCCGGACACCAGCTACTGGAAGCGGATAACGGCGATGAACCCGGCACGGAAGTTGACTACACAGAGCAGGACAGCCCGGCGTTTTTGTTTTATATCGCCGATATTCCCTCTCTCGTGCGTAACGTGCTGCCCGGTTTTCACCACCGCCTGCGCCAAGCCGTCAGCCAGCGACTGCGCCGGCAGCACTGGATAAACCACTGCGAACACTGTGACGGGCAGCAGGATGATACCGAACTGTTTGCCGAAATCAGTGGGGCGTTCTTTCCTGCTTCCAAAGAGCAAGCGGCAGCTATTCAGCTGCATCGTATCGATCAGCCGTTTGTGGGGTATTGTGAAGATATTTCGCATCATCACTACTATTTCGATCCGAAAGGAGGCAGTCGGGCCTGTCAGGCCTGTGACTGGTTTGAATGGATGACACAGGTGGTGAATGTACCGTCAGAGTATCTTCAATAGGCTGTCGCATGAGCGGTACAAAAAAAAATATGGCATATAACACATTGTAGGATGACAGGTGCGGATCATGGTGACCACCTGAATGGTCACCTCAGAGAAAAGGTATTTACATATAAATGCAGTGCTGTTTCATTTGCAAAGTCATTGAGTTAATCTTTGGATTTCCTTGATTTCAGTAATGAACTCCATAACATTCTGTAAATCATTGGCATAGGATATAGGATAGAGTGACTTAACAGATTCAGGCACCACTAACTGTAGCGATTTACTCTTCATTTCTGCCAACTGTTGTTCACTTATTCCTGGCTGCATCGTTATCAGATGCTTACGTGCCACCCGGTCTCCTTCAGCCAATACTTGTCTCCAGCGATCTTTACATGTCGTTTTTGCACCAAGCAATCGCAACTTTTCCTGAGGAAAAGATTTATCGTGATAAGCAGAAAAACATGGAAAAAGAAAATCGGGTTTAGACTTATTCTCTGTTATATTTTTGGCAGAACCCTGTTGAAATTGCAGATTATGCAATGAGAAAAGATGATCCAAGTGATTTTCAAAGGCAAAACCAGCACGCGATTTTCGCCTGTTCTGAACACTCAATGAGAAATGAATAAATTCATCAACATCATTCCCGTTTTCTCCAAATCCCTGCGATAATTTTTTTGCTACCTCATAACGTTCATACGTTTTAAATAATTTTTCTTCCTGTTCCATCCATAGCATCAGTGTATTATCGGG
Source organism: Xenorhabdus sp. Sc-CR9 (assembly GCF_963897815.1). NCBI lineage: Bacteria > Pseudomonadati > Pseudomonadota > Gammaproteobacteria > Enterobacterales > Morganellaceae > Xenorhabdus > Xenorhabdus sp. Sc-CR9. The sequence goes on along the minus strand of NZ_CAWQTY010000182.1, from coordinate 24,085 downwards.
TTCATTTATTGGTTCACCTGAGGCCATTTCCCTTGCCAGCAAAGAAAATTCTTTTGACTTAGGAAAACCAGCCGGAAAATGCTTTAATAATGTTTCCAGTAAATTTTCATTTTTACTTTCAGGTTCTTCAAGTTCTATTCCCAGGTCTTCAAATAACATCCTGACTGGAAGGATAAGCGATTTTTCCTCTATCGAAGATCGGGAAAAATGATGACCAATATTACCCAGCCCAAATAAAGTATTCAGCTGTAATTCAACTGAAGATCCCGGGGGAGTTATAATAATCAGCAAATCGCCATTATTACGTTTAATAATTAGAAAAAAATCACCTTCGCTCATCAAAGATGAAACAGGATTCGTTTTATAATACATACGATATTCAGCCGATCTGTTTGGCTGGTTATAACGGGTATCGTACCACGTTAATTGATCTTCACAGATGATCGGTTCGCTATCTTCTCCGGCAATATAAGTCAGCGTTGCCTTAAAAAATATTTTTTCCCCTTGTTCGGAAACGGGAAGATATTTTGAAAATCCTGCTTTGACCAATCCACCAATTTCATGTTGATTTGATTTTTTAGGATCAACATCAACAGCCGAAAGATATTTTGCAACTGCGACTTCGAAATGATCAGATAGCTGCTCAAACATTTTTATTATGTATCCCTTTAGTATCAATTTCTACAGAATCACTACCTGCACAAATCCACTCTTCTATTCTTTCAGATAATTCCTGAACGGGTAATCTGAATCTGCCTTTTATAGCACATTCCCAGATAACCATAACGTGCCAGCCATCACTCCTGAGCTTCTCATTAATAGCTTTATCTCGTAATACATTCTTCCCAAGTTTGTTCATCCAAAATTCGGTTCTGGTCATCGGGACTTTAAACAGATAGCAATCATGGTGATGCCAGAAACACCCATGAGTGAAAATGATTTTTCGATACTCATCGATTACAAAATCAGGCTTCCCCGGTAATTCTTTTACCTGTGTCCGAAACCGAAAGCCAGTATCTTCAAGGATCGCTGCCAGCTTTATTTCAATGGCTGTGTCACAATTTCGTATCGCTTTCATATTTTTGCTACGAATTACAGAAGAGTGAACATCAGCCATAATCAGACCTTATGCCACTTTTTTGCTGTTTTTTAGCGCAATTGCTTTGGCAATATAAGGTGCCAATAACTGAGCCACAGTAGCAAAAGCAGGAACAATCACAGAGTTGCCAAATTGCCGATAGGCCTGAGTATCCGATACGGGAATGCGGAAAGTTGTGCCACCTGGTGATTCAAATCCCATCAAACGCGCACACTCGCGGGGTGTCAGCCTTCTTGGTCTGTTTTTCTGGTTTTCTTCATTATCAAAATCCATCTCTCCAAGCTCTCTGTTCCAGCCTCGGTCGATAAGTATTTCAGAGCCATCTTTATGGTAACGGGCGGACAAGGTGCGGGCAACGCTATTCGGGTTATCAGGGAAAACCAGACCAAAACCAAAACCATTGCCTTTTGCCTGATGTTTTTTCGCGTAGTTGTATAAATATTTCCATAATGCAGGAGTAAGGATATATTTTTTATCAACATTACTGTCCAGTAGTTCTTTAAGAGCCGGTCTTTGCGCAGGAAAAAGTTGATTCATATTTCTGAGGGTAAATCCCTGGTGGATATTAAGATCACGCCGAAATCCAACCAAAACAATACGTTCACGGTGTTGTGGCAGGAAATTTTGGCCATCAATAATCTTTGGATCATCTTTCCCAGTATGTTCAACATCCGCAACTGAATATCCCAATTCATCCAAAGCCTGTACAATAACCCGAAACGTTTTCCCTTTATCATGGCTTTTCAGGTTTTTCACATTTTCCAGCAGGAAAATAGCCGGTTTTTTGGCAGCAATGATCCGCGCTACATCAAAAAACAATGTTCCCTGCGTTTCACATTCAAAACCATGAGCACGGCCTAATGAATTTTTCTTTGATACTCCTGCAAGAGAAAAAGGCTGACAAGGGAAACCCGCCAGTAATACATCATGATTAGGGATTTCACGATCTATATTTTGGTATGCTTCTTTATCACTGACAGAAATATCATAGCTCAGAGTTATATCCCTGATATCAGAATTAAAGGTATGCTCTTCAGGATCGCAATACCAGTTTGCTTTGTAAGTACGGACCGCATCCTTGTTCCATTCGCTGGTAAACACACATTGCCCGCCAATGTCTTCAAATCCTTTTCTGATCCCACCAATGCCAGCAAACAGGTCAATAAAACGAAAAGTGTAATTCGGATGGTGTTCAGGCGGTGATGGCAACAAACTATTAAGCATCTGTACTTCTAGTTCAGTTAATTGCTTTTGCACCATTTTACCATTTAACCAGCGATTAAGTGTTTCACGAGTCCAGTCGCTATGACTAATAGCCCGAAGTGCCTCAGCAACATATTTTTGATCATAGATTTCAACGAGTTTACTGATTAATGCTTTGTCTTCTTCCTTTTTCCGGCATTGTTCTTCTTCGTTTTGTGCAATCAGTTTTTGTGCAATTAACTCTAACTCTTTCATATTAAAAACCATTTAATTAATGGGATATCTTAGTGTGATAATATCACCCAACTGACACAGGATAAAGTTAAACTGACAAAAAAAGAAGTCTCAGATACGTATAACAATCACTGACGCGCCGCTGTGCGGCTTGTCTGCTGACGCTGGAGTACAAAACAAAAAACGTTTTGCACTCCAGCGCCCAGCTTCTTACAGGTATTTCTTAAACATTGAGGTTGTTATCACGACCGCCATACCCAGCACTATCGCCGCAGGCAACAATATCACCGTGGGATACACCACATCCGGCCACGATAAATACAGTACACAGGGAACCGTGCAGGCCGGTTTAATCCCCCGTTTGGCATGGTGATAAACAAAACTGGATTCATACCCTGCACCATAGCGCCGCAAATCCCGCCGTCCTAATCCATCGACCAATGCGACTAAAATCACCATCACAAACAAGGGTACAGATAACAACAAAATTGCCAGCCGGATCAGCGTCACCATCGTGATAAACATCGTTGCCAGCCAATACTCCCGCAAATGACCCGATACACCCTGTAATACCACATTAAATTCACGCATAAAATCATTGCGGCTATTGAACTGGTATTGCGATTGTCCCTGAACCCAGTTCATAAAACCACTGTCCACAAACAACCATTGATAGGCTTGCGCCAACCCTGCCGAAACGGTTTGTGAGGGTTCTGACAGCAACAGGCTTCGGGTAAATTCAGTGGATAAAAATTGCAGCTCCGTTTTCATCATATTCTGACTGTGAGTGGCACCCTGTTCCGGCCAGAAAAAAGCCATACCAAGATATTCCAGTAACAGGCTGAATAGCCAGGACATCACCATAAACCCAATGAGTTGCCACGGCCACTCCCATAACAGACGATAAAGCAGGCCATGCTGGCGGGGCGGTTGGGAAGATGGGCGGGATTGATTTTCTGACTGTGCCATGACCGGAAACTATCCCTTCTCTTCCCACCAGTTTTCACTGGTGCGGTAGTACCTGCGCATCTGTTCGGCAATGTTCTGCAAACTGGCCGGCATCAGGGCATCATCGTCATCTCCCGTGGGCAAAGGCATGCGGATTTTCCACAGTTGCCCGCCTTCCAGCAGCGCGAACGCCTGCCCTTTCGGCAGGTTAATCATTTCAGCGGGCGTGACAAGCGGCGTTTTGACGGTGCCTACCCTGTCCTGTGTAGACGAGGTAAAATCCTGCCCCTGTTCAACATCGGCAATATCCGAATGCCCGGATACCAGGGTCTTGCTGTAGATTTCCACTTCAGGTAACTGACTGGTGAGCAACTCCGCCGTCCGGTTATCGCGCACACGCAACATAATCAAAGTGTTGAAGTTACCCACCACCTGCGCGGTTTTGGCCGGGCTGCCGATACGGGCCTCGATATCGGAGGAGGTCTGGGTATATGCCGTGACCTGCATGCCTGCCCCACCGCCTTTGTTGATCAACGGGATAAATTCATCCCCCATCAGTTCATTGAATTCATCGCAATGCAGATTAATCGCCAGTTTGCCATCATAACGTACCGGTAATCCGGCGTTCATCCCATATTTGTAAATCTGCCCGGCGACACTGACCAGATCCGCAAACATGCTGTTGCCCACCGCCGAAGCCACATCACTGTCAGACAGCGCATCCAGCCCGATATAGACAATCCCGTTCTTACGGATCACTTGTTCCCAATCGAAGATGGGTCGCAGGTCAGTCATATTGAGATAATCCGGCGATAACAATTCCGCAATTTTGCCGGTGGTCAGTTTTTCCAGCAGCGGCAATAAGGACGCGACAATTTTATCAAAATAGGTACGGTCATAACGCACGGCAGAACGCAGACCATCCAGAATCGGGTCATAGAGTTGCTTGCCTGCGTCAGAACTCAGCGTCATTTCCATCGCCCAGAGCCGGAGGGCATCGGGCTGCCCCTGCATATTGCGCGGAATGTCTTTTTCTTTCAGTTTGCTGAGGGAATGATTGATTTGCGCCAGCAGATCCGGTTGTCTTTCCTCCATCATTCGGGTGGCATAGCGTTGATACAGTTCGCTGATATTATTGACGTAGCGGGTGATAAGCTGGTAATCCGGCCGGTGCCCCAGAGCCACCAAAGCACGGGCAACAATATTGACAAACCGCCAGGCAAATTCACGGAACGCGGCGCTGTTGCCTTCGCCGCTGAGCTGACCGGCCAGACGGGAAGCGACTTCGGACACCCGGCCAAACCGCCCGATGGCGTTATAGCGGGCAGATATTTCCGGCCAGCCCAGATGAAAGAGGGAGAGTTCATTGCCGCGACCCGCTCGATGCGCTTCTGCCCAGATGCGCCTTAACAGATCAGCGTCGCCTTTGGGATCAAAGACGATCACCACTTCACCGCGCCGGATATCCTGCGTGATAAGCAGTTCGGCCAGCCGGGTTTTCCCCACCCGTGTGGTACCCATCACCAGCGTATGCCCGACCCGCTCGCGCAGATCCATAAAAACATCGGCCTCCTGTGGTTCAATACCGTGGATAGCAGGATTGCCACCCACAGGCGGCAGCGGGCGTACCGGATTAAATGGCGAGTCTTTGCGTAATAGCGCAGATAATGTCGGCCAACGGTATTCAGTTCGACGCTCCAGTGCGCGGGCAAGCTGATCTATCCGGGATGGTTGCACGAATCGTTCCACTTCCGGTCGGCGCGTATCCTGCAAACGCTGAGTATGCTTCTGTTGCCAGCGAAATCCCCGGCCCAGAAACAACTGCCGGTGACTGACGGGAATTTGCCTGGTGCTCATCTGGTAACGTGGCAGACGGCGCAGATTTTTGCGATAACGGATGACCTGAATACCCTGCCATGTGCGTATCATTGCCAGTACGGCAAAACCGCCGCCCATCACATAGCTGACGGAAGGTGCCAGTGCGATGGCCCAGGGTGCCCGGAGACAGACAAACGCGGCAACGGCGGAGACCAGCGCCGTATTCAGCTCGACGGCAGGGCGCAGCAGGGCTTCAACCACATAACGGCGGCTCATGGTGACAACTGTTGGGAAAGTTGAGTTTCCGTGATCAACACCGGATAATGTTGCAGTTGCAATCGGCGAGCCAGCTCGGTGCCGGAAGCAGGCGATAACAATAAATCCGGCGCTGATGCCCGCAGTGACTGCAAACCCGCCATTTCCCTGACATTGACGACCAGACCCACAGCATGCAGTTTCGTCAATATGGCCGCATTCTGACTAAGCCACTGGCGTGAACCAGGATCATCCCCAATCAGAAACAGGGCACCAATCCCCGGCAGTTGCAGTGCCCTGTCTGCCACTTTTCCCGGTGTCAGTTCCGGTGTTCTGACAGGCAACATCGCAGCTTCACCTGCCATTTCGGGGGAGGAATTCTGCACCGATGACAAAGACTCATCACTTTGCTCAGCATTAATACTTTCATAAAAGGGTGAAGCATCTTTACCGCCTAAATCCGCAATCACATTCAGTTCAGCATGGCAGGCACTTATCCATAACAGGCCGATAACGGGAAATACACTCAGCCATTTCATAATGATGAGATCTGCCATCCCTGCTCTCCCTGTCGCAATAAGACCGGCATGACGCCCTGCCCAAACCGGAACCAGTACCCCGCATCATGATTCAGGGTGACTTGCCGGTTGCGTACCCGTTCAACGGGGATACGATGATTTTTAGCCCACTGCCGTAGTATGTCGTCATTGCCCTTGCTGTCGACCAGATAGATGTCAACCGGTTGCATCAACGCCAGAACTTCCGCTAAACGGGCATCACACGGCGGGCAATCGTTGATTTTGACAAACAACGCCAGACGCCCCTTGGCCTTACCGGATTTCGCCATATTGACCGGCAACATATCCGGAAATAACCGTTGCCAGGCCACATCCACTTCCCGTTGAAAACGCAATTCTTTTTCAGTACGGGCAAATTCCGCCTTGACCCATTGTTCGGCATAACGGCGGCGTTCAGCATCACTTTCCGCTTCAATCCCCAGGGTTGTCAACGGGTCAAGCCCCGGCGACTGAATCCCCCTTGGCCCATTCAATAATTGCTGATAACGCTGATATTCATCCGTATTCAATCCCCATTGCTCAGCCTGTGTTTTCAGAGACTGCTTTTGGCTTTCTGCCGTATGTGCCTGCTGCGACGTTAAGGGTGACGGTGTGGCTGCCCATGTTGGGCTGATGAGCACTATCCACGTTACCAGACCGATTTGATGTAATCTCATGGCTGCTTTCCCTGCCGGGGTTGTGGAAGCTGATAACCCGGCCGCAGATGGTGACAAACCTCACGTTGCACCTCATCCACCTCCAGTTGCCAGGCCGGGCCTGCCATAAACTGCAACGCCGTGCGCAGCCGGACAGGACCTGACTGATAGTGTACCGACGGCAGCGGCTGGCGATATAAAATGTCATTGGTTTTTTCAGCAGTGCATAACGAATAGCCCGATTGACGCAGCACGTAACGCAGAGCATCGGCCACGGTGGGATTCTGAGAAGCAGGAATATGCACATCAATCAATTGGGAAAGAAGGTCACGCTGTGCTACTGTCGGGTCGGTACTGACCAGTAAATAACGACCGTAGCGGGTGACTTCGGGTGCTTGTCCATAAATATCCGGCGAAACAGACTGACTGTTTTGTGTCAGTGTAATGAAAGGCGGTGGCTCTTTTGCGCCTTGAGGCGAGGGGTGTTTTACACAAGCCGAGCATCCGGTCAGCATGACCGCTATCAGGCTTATTAACGCATTTATCTTCATTCCGGTCAGGTTCCTGCTCAGTCATCAATAGCACCGACTATGCAAGGAACCCGGTAATTTATTCAATGAACAACTCAACTGTGTCTGCTGGAAATTAACCTGCCGAAACCGGCATTATCACATTAACTGTTAGGATTTTTATCAGTATATTATTCAGTCATTGTCTGACTTTCGTCAACCGGCTGACGGATTTTTCGCTCAATAAAATTGCCGTAGTCATCGAAATAACGGCTGGGCCAGATTTCAGCAGGATCCATTCCCAAACGGGCAGCAATGATCAGTTCCCCTTTGGGCCATGAGCGGGATAAGGTATTTGCCAGGGTGGAAGAACTTAATCCCGATTCGCGGGATAAAGCGGCGAGTGTCGTACCACGTTTGCGTAATGCACAAATAATTTCGGCTGGGTGCCAGTCTTTCTGAGTGTGAATCATCGTCATACCTGCTTCCCCTTCTATTGATTATTGGTGGTAGTTCAGACAGGGTTTCCAATACCGGAGGTCAATCGATCCGGCGAGACGTGAGTCTCCCCCGCCTGAACCACCATTGAAAGGATGAGAGCAGGCACACTGGTAGAAACTACCTACCAGTGGATTGACCTTTCAGGGTTGGAAATCCCTGACTATCGGATTTTGCCGATAGCTTTTCTACTTTAACGAATTACGTTATCTAATTCAATAATCGAACGTGTAAGTTTAACAAGTAAATTAATTTGCCTAAGTTACTAGCACTCTATCTGACTGCTAATTCTGTCTGAAGGTTTCTATTTTTTACGTGGAGTTCTCCTACTCCTACAAACTACCTTTATTTGATACGGTTAAGCCAGCAACACATGTCAATCTGAATGAAGCAACAAAGAACCTATATTTTACTGCCAGAGTGATGTGTGATCCCAATTATCAATAAATCCCATCGTTTCCCATTTTACACAGCAAGGTTTTTCTTTCATTAATTCCGTTAATTGTGTTTTTAAGCCATTATGATAGGACACCTGAGCTGAAAGATACTTCAAAATAGCCAACCGACTATAAAGAGTCGTTGGATTAATAATATGTTGTTCTAATTCATATCCTTTTTTCGGCGGGAATGCCCGAAAGGATCGATTCCAGATTCTATTATGGTGCGCACAAAGATTGCGAATATGACTTAATGTATGAAACCACGAAGCCATGACTTCATAACTTTTCACATTAAACTTGTATGCAATTGCTTTCTGATCCACATGCAATAACGACTTATATATTTTTGACCATGAGCCAAAGCTCAATGTTTCTGTGATCATCCAGGAGGGCGGGTATTTTGGGATGTGATATTTCTTCTTATAATGTTCAATAAACGTTTCTTTGGCCTCATTAATCTGACCAAAAAAGTTTTCATAGTGATAGTCATTACTCAGAACAGATAAGTTCATGAACCAATGAGCACCATATTTTCCGCACATATGTTCAGACAAACATGTTCGTAGTGCTATTTCCACTTTTTGTATTTGTTCGAGGATAATCAGGCGCAATTTGCGGTCGAATTCATAAAGCTGAAGAACATCTTCTAACGTGGTTCCTTCAACAAAATTTTTCGGCTCAATCGGTTGTGGTATGCGTTGTTCATCCATAATATAAAAAGGATAAAAATAACCACGTAATCTATAATAACCGATGAATGTCAGTGCATGCTCCGCAGCCTTGTGCTCTTTTATTATTAAGCCGCGTTCTCGAAGTTTATTAATAAGAAAAGAAATATCTTCTGGACGCTTTTGATAAATCTTCTTTTGAGTTGTAGTCGTCATAAATGTCACAGAAAGTAAAATTCAGGTAAAAAAAAACCTGCCAATTTGCGCATTCCCTGATTCAGGGACTCAGCGTGGCAGGTGTACTTGCGACTAATTATACTTATCTGAGTCAATGTTTTTTAGCAAAAAGTGCTATTTATATGCAATTACCCTTTTGTATCATTAAGATAGATAACTCTTTCGCGTTATACGTTAAAGCAGTACCCGACCCTGTTTTAATTTAACAGGGCGATACGTTAATGATAAAAACACCACTCAGAACGGGATCTCCGAATCCCAGTCGGTTTCATCCTCTTCCGGTAAAACTGAAACCTGTACCGACTGCGTATTTTTTCTTTCCTTATTAGCAGGTTGAGATGGTGGTTGCTTCTGTGCCGGTTTATGTTCCGCCTGCTGAGGTGCTGCGCGCTTCGAATCTCCACGACTTCCCAGCATCTGCATCGACCCATTCACATTTACCACCACTTCCGTTGAATAGCGATCCTGGCCCTGATTATCCTGCCATTTACGCGTTTGCAGTTGCCCTTCAATGTAAACCTGTGTCCCTTTCTGCAAATATTCCTCAGCAATTTCTGCTAACTTGCCAAAGATCACTACCCGGTGCCATTCGGTTTTTTCCCGCAATTCGCCGGTTTGTTTATCCTTCCAGTTTTCTGACGTAGCCAGTGAAAGTGTTGCCACTGTACCCCCTGTCGGCAGATAGCGGATCTCCGGATCTTGCCCCAGATATCCCAGTAAAATGACTTTGTTCACACCGCGTGAAGACATCTTGTTTTCTCCTGTTATCGGGGGTGACGTTGTGTCCACTGTCCCTGTTTCAGGGCAAATTCCGCCTGCTCACGCCGGGCAAAATACTCCACGGATTCACGAGAGCAGGGAATACCTTCATCTATCGTGCCGATATAAAACCCCGCACGGTGGCGTAAAACGGTTAACGGTAATTGTTTATGGCAATATTGCAGGGCCAGAACCCCAATCAGTGCGACATTCATAACGGTATCCTGTTGTCTTTGTTCATAAAGGACTGCCCTGAAAATTCAGGGCAGATCAGAGGAATAACAAAGGAATATCAGAAAGAGTTCTCTGCATATTCTTTTTGCGTGATGCCGTTCTGAGGCGGCATCGAGTCGGATTGTTCGGCCTGATACACTTTCTCCTGACCGATTTTGATCCAGTCAACCTTAATTAGACGGGCTTTCAGGCTGACGCGCTGTTCACCGGCATGATCACCGCGTTTCAGGGTAAAAATATCAGTCGAGGGATTGCTTAAGGTGAACCCCAGCAACACTTTTTTATCCTCGTCTACGGCTTTCTGGCAACGGCCGACCAGACTGGTCGCTTCCTTGCCGACCACGGTGATATCAAAACGCACATAAACCGGGTTATCACCCGGCCCGTTCAGCGCATTGATCACACAGCTCAGGAACGTCCCGCTGGCAGTGCTGACATGGCGGATGTTATTCAGATAGCCCAGTCCTTTAATATTCAGGTTGAAATAGTCGTTTTTGGTTAAGGCTGTAGTGTTCTCAGACATACGATGTTCTCCATGGAGGTAAAAAAATAAGGGATAACGGAGAAAATCCGGTTCCCTGACGGGAATGATTTTTCCCGCCGGGTGTCAGACACATACACAATGGATTTCAGGTTGCATCGCGGCGACAAGGGAATGACAAATTCGTCGGGAACGAATTTGCCCAGCCAAAGGCTGACCTCCGGTGAAAGGCAGGAGCCTTTCATAATCCCCGGGAGCATAGATAACTATGTGACCGGGGTGAGCGAGCGCAGCCAACAAAGAGGCAGTTTGAAAGACGAAGTGTATAGACGTTGCTGACATGCTGATAAAGAATAAAAAACCTTCACTGCCACTGGACTGACAATATCTGCTTTCAAAGGTGGGCAGATGTACCGCAATCATGCGCTCCCTTTCAGGCTACGGGAGTTTTCGGCTAAAACAGCATGATTTTTAAAGCATCAGTCCGTGCGGTCAATCCTTAATCCCATTTTCAGTCCGGCGAATTTCCCCGCCGGGTTTTTCGGGAGCCGGTCACCGCGTTAGCGTTCAGCATCCCTTTGCATGCCGGATAGCGGGTGCAGCCCCAGAACGGGGTTGTTTTCCCCGCCCGTTTTTGCATCGGGCCGCCACAGCGCGGGCACGCCGGGGTTTTCGGCAGGGTAAACCGGATCGGCTGTGTTTTGCCCTTTTCCACTAAATGCGCCAGCCACTGTGCCTGTTTCTGCATAAAGCCATCCAGTGTGGTCCGGCCCCGGGCAATGTCGTCCAGTGACTGTTCCCAGAGTGCCGTCATGCCCGGATGGGTCAGGACGTCCGGCAGCCCGGCTATCAGCTCCTGCGCCAGCTGCGTTGCATGCAGGTTTTTCTTTTTTCGCGCCAGTAACCGGCGTTTAAACAGGGCTTCAATGATACCGGCCCGGGTGGCCTCCGTACCCAGCCCGGCACTTTCCCGCAGCACTTTTTTAAGCTGTGGATCATGGATAAACGCCGCCGCATTTTTCATGGCGGCAATCAGCGTACCTTCGGTAAAAGGCGCAGGCGGCCGGGTTTGCCGGGGCTGTATTTCTGCACAGAGTACCGGACAGCTTTCGGTTTTTTCCAGTGCAGGCAGAGCGGTATTGTCGTCCTGCTCCTGCACCTGTTTTTCATCGGCAATCAGCGCCTTCCAGCCCGTGACCACACTGACCCGCCCTTTCGCCTGAAATACCTGCCCGCCGATAGTGAATGTCACCTCGGTCACATCCGTTTCCTGAGCAGGCAGAAACTGCGTCAGATAATAGTGGCGGATCAACTGATAGACTTTTAATTCATCCGCGGTCAGTTTCGTCATATCAAAAGTGTGGCGGGTCGGAATAATGGCATGGTGCGCCGTGATTTGGCGGTCATTCCAGACACGGGAAGGCACGCTGACATCCAGCTGGCAGATAATGGGGCTCATCGCGGGATCAGTTCGGGTCAGTGCGGTGAACACGGCCGGAATATCTTCCCGCATTGAAACCGGCAGATAACCGCAATCCGTGCGCGGGTAGGTGGTCGCTTTATGGGTTTCATACAACGACTGGGCAATCGTCAGTACCTGACCGGCCCCCATTCCCCACTGACGGGAAGCCACCTGCTGGAGCGTCCCCAAATCAAAACAGAGCGGCGGCGGGGTTTTCTCCCGTTTCTGCGTGAGTTCAGTCACCACAGCATTTTGTGCCTCCTGACAGCACTGAACCACACTATGAGCGATATCTTCCTTAATACAGCGTTTTTCTTCATCGCAGTCGTCGGGCGCAGGCAGCCATTTAACCCGAAAGCTAATGTCATCTTTTTGCAATGCGGCCATCACCTGCCAGTAGGGTTTTGGCTCAAACCGGGCGATATCGTTGTCGCGGTTCACGACCAGTGCCAGTGTCGGCGTCTGTACCCGCCCGATGGACAGCACCTCACCAAATCCCTGTGCCTGCGCTTTCAGGGTATACAGGCGGGTCAGGTTTATTCCCGTCAGCCAGTCCGCCCGTGCCCGTCCCAGTCCGGCCTGCCAGAGCGACTCGGTTTGCTCCCCCGGTAATATCGCGGCCAGTGCCTGCCGGATACTGGTTTCATCCAGCGCAGACAGCCACAGCCGCCTGACCGGACCAGTGAAACGGCAGAATTCCAGCAGTTCCCGGGCAATCACTTCCCCTTCACGGTCAGCATCGGTGGCGATAATCACTTCGTCGGCCTGTTTCAGTAATTGTCTGATCACCGCAAACTGATCAGCAGTCTCTTTCTTCACCGTCCACTGCCATTGTGCAGGCAGCACCGGCAGGGGTTCCATGCGCCACGGCGGGCCGAATTGTTCGCCATAGTGTTCGGGTGCAGCCATTTCCAGCAAATGCCCGATAGCCCAGGTGACAATAATACTGTCGCCAAAGAGATAACCCTGTCCGCGCTGCTTCACGCCCAGCACCCGGGCAATATCTCTGGCCTGAGAGGGCTTTTCACATAAATAAAGTGGCATATCACCCCCTCCCCGCATCCTGAGCCACCGTGCGCAGGGGCGGTGAAAAATCAGAACGCAACCGGCCCGACAAAATATCGGGATCCGGTTCGCCCAGCCATTTAATGGCGTCAAGACCTGCCGGTGTTTTTTCCTCAATATCTGCGCGGGTCACCTTCAGGGGACGGTAAGAACGCACCAGACCATAAATCTGGCGGATCACCCGGCTGCCGTTATGCAGCAACGTATCCCGCTCTGAGCGGGAGATAAAACCGTAATGAAAGGCCTGAAAGGTTTTCATCGCCAGCTGGTCGAAACCTACCAGCAGCCAGACACAGCGGTAACCCAGCGGGGAATGACTGTAGACGCCGATATTCAGCGGTTCGACGGAGGAAACAGCAGATAACGTAATCTGCGCCGGCAGGGCGTTCAGGATCTCCTGCAAAGTGGCAATACGCTGCTGAAGACTGGCCGATGCCGTCACCAATGCCTGTTCCAGTTTAATCAGCCAGCTGTCGGCATACGGGTTATCGGCAGCGGCATCCACGCTGATGGTGCCGGCGCGTTTAATCACCTGCGGCATGCCGATAATGTCCGGGTATTGACGACGGCCGGTGATGTCCTCTTTTTTACGTCCTTCCCAGAGGCGGATCGCGTAGTGGGTGTGCAGTTCAATGGTTAATGCAGATTTCAACGCCCCGGCACGATAGTGCGGAGGAGGGACATTTTTTTCATCAGGTCCAGACATAAAGAGCAACTCCTGTTTGGTCGGTTTATGTCTGTGGAACTATCAGGGGAAAGGCTTCGGTAACTCAATCAATAACCAGTTATGGGAAAAAGGAAAAAGAATAAATTTTATTCATTGCTAAAAGAGTGATTTTTAGATGGTGTTGGCAGCACGTCGCTGTTTATTTTTTGAACTTTGTTGGCAGTGCCAACAAAGTGTGTTTTTTATACAGCATTAGCCTTGATGGACTTTTCCCGGATTCAATGAACAATCAACTTATTCCCCATGCTATTCACATGAACCTGAAAAACAGGCAATAGCCTCACTTATCGAACCAGAGGGTTAATGTCATTTCCTGATGCCGATAAAGAAATAGTTAAAATTTTTACTGTAGCACCTCATTTTTATTCAGTATTGGGATGCTCAATGCTGTGTATTTTTTGAACTTTGTTGGCAGTGCCAACAAAGTATGTTTTTTAATCAACGCTGTTATTGTTGATACCTCGCCAGCGTCAGTCGCTGACGGATATCTTTCACGACATTGCGCACATGAGCTTGTGAGGAAGGTAAAACCGGACATTCAGTTTCCCGGATGAACTCAGCCTGCGTTTTTGCAGGGCCAGGCGTCGCAATAAGGGTTTCAGCTTGTGCATACAGTTTTCCCTCCCGTGCCCGTTTCATCATCGCCAGCAGCCAGCCGACCGGATTGCCGATTTTGCCTGCGCGTAGCGCTTTGTCCAGACAGTCCAATACGGTTTGTGCCTGTTCAGCGGGCAGTGCCTGTAATTGACCGGTCAGCATGGTCACATCTTCCGGCTCCAGTTGTCGGCAAAGTCCTTCTGGCAGAAAAATAGCGGAGGGTGGATTTACGTATGTTTTTTTATTCACATTCTGTGTAAAAGAACGTACATAACGGTTCGGTTTAACGGAATCACTGTAACCTGATGATTTTATACTGAGTTCGGATACCGAATTCCGCTTAGTCTGCCCCTCTTTTTGTCTCAGTTCGGTTTCCGAATCCGGTTTCATTTCCCTGAGTTCGGTTTGCATCTCCTCCGGTTGCAGACCTGACTGAATCCGCTGGCGCATCACACTTTGCTGCGGCGTCTGTACGGCATTCAGCCGCGCTTCCAGTAAACAGAGATGACTGTGGCGATGGCGCATCATCGGATCATCCCTGATGTCAGTCAGTACTGACCAGGCCGTCTGGCTGATAGTGCGGTTTTTGCTGCGACAGGCTTCTGCCACGGTATCCAGCCAGTGAGGATCGAGAATTTCGGCATCACGGCAGGTCAGCGGTTCATCGTGTTGCGCATAGATATTGCCCCGCACCCGCCCGTACTCATCGCGGATACGCTTGCATAAACTCAGCCAGCCGGTTATTCGCAGCATCAGTAATACCCGGCTGACGGTTTCACGGGAGGCTTTGCCTTTATAGGGTGAGGCCAGCAGCACCTGCAATTCATCATAGCTGGGGAAAACCGCCCCTTCATTTTGTTGCGCATACAAACGGATCATCATCCAGCCCGTTTTATCCAGCGGTGACAGACGATCATCCAGTAACAGGCGACGGGGATAGGCATCCTGAATATTCCCCATAAACAGCAGACCACTGCGCAGCTGTGAAACGTCATCGCCGGTACGTTGTTCCAGACGGCTTTTCATTTTGGCAATGGTGTGGGCAATTAAACTGTCTGCTGACAGGGTTATCATGATCCCTTCTCTCCGGTGTTAATCTGTGAAAATAATGTCAGGGCTGCACCCTGTGGCATTGCACAAGGCGCAGAATGACACGACTTCAGTCACATTTACGATTTACGAATTTCATTGTTGTAGCGTTCGTGGTGCATCAGCTCCCACGATTGCCCGCTGTCACGGCTTAACAGCCGCCAGAACAGCCCCACGTTAATTTTCAGATACCCGGTGCCTTTTTCCTTCAGCCGGACGTAATTACGCTGGCCCCGCCGGTAACATTTCACCTGATATTGCGCCTTACGGCGAAAGGACAGAGGTGCCGTTACCGGCACATGCAGGCCGGGCATGATTTCGGTTAATTTTCCTGACATCGTTTCCTGTATAACTTGTTTTATCCCTGTTTTTTCACAGAGACCGATCCGGATGCACCCTGTTGCTGCCATTCTTTGACGGCATTCCAGACGGACGTCAGCGAAATATCATGATGCTCCGCCACGTCCATCATGATATCCAGCCCTTCGGCACTGTCCGCATCCCTCATCTTTGCCGCCTGCCAGCGCTGCCACAGGTCACGGTTTTCCGCTTCCGTCAGCACTGAAACCCGCCCCGACTTCACGGCAATACCGGCAATACGCCGGCGCGCCGCCACCTCCAGACTGGACAGGCCAAAAAAATAGTGCATCAGGTCAATCGATCCGCTGAGTTCCAGTGCCCGGTCAATGCGTTGTATCCGCTGCTGTTCGATACGCGCCTGATGCAGGATGCGGGCCAGATTGGCGTGATGAATCTGTACACTCAGCACCGATACCGGGCTGTTGCCCAGATAATGCAAATCCTCAATCGTCAGGCTCTGTAACATCAGCATCTCCGAGGGGGCCAGCCCCAGTGCTTCGCAACGGCGGATATAGCCGTTCTTCAAATCCATCACCAACTGCAACAACAGGCTGTTGGTCGCTTGCGATAAATGATTCATACACTTCCTCCATTATCAGGCCGGTCAAAACACAATGAATGAACAACACACTGAAAAGCAGGCACCCCGGACCGGCATCGCTACATCGTCAACATCTCCGGTGTAATTTCGCGCTGAAGTTCACGCAGGCGGCGGATAATTCGCAGCAGCCGCAGAAACTTCACGGTCTGGCTGTCATCCAGTAATGGCACCGCCTCCCGTCCGGCGGTGCCGAGCAGAACGGCAGTCAGTGTCAGTTCATGACGGTCAGTCGAGATTTCCCCGGTCAGGGCGTGCAATAAACACGAAAAAGGATGAACATCCGGCCCGTCAATCAGGCAAAATCCCGCCGACCGCTCATCCGATACCGGCAGCAAATCACGGTCACAGCCCATCACTTCGGCCAGTTCAAACGCCAGGCGAAACGCCATATTTTGCAGATGCTCGATATCGTCCTGCATCGGGGAAATGTGCCAGACTGAACTGACCGGCTCCAGCCCGGTCCGGGCAAAGTGGAGATCGTCAGCTTCAGGCTCAGACAGCGCCGGTTCAGGCGGACTATCCGGCTGATAAGGCGGACTATCCGGCTGATAAGGCGGGATCACCGGAGTGTTTCGGGAAGACGGAGCAGGCACGGGTGTCTTATCGACCGGAGCGCATGTTGTCTCCGATGCCTGCACCGCATCCGTGACGGGTTGAGACATTAGGCGCGGGTTCAATTCCCTGTCTGGCGCCCGAATCCGATCCGCTTTAGGCGTATCCGGCTTTTCCGGCACCGGCACAGCGTCAACCTGGGTGGCCTGTTCGCCAAAGAGCTGCCGACGGTTATTTTCCTTCGGATCGAGTTCCAGTACCCAGCGGTCATAATTCAGCTGCGGATGCGGCAGTACCTGCAATAAATCCCCGATCAGTTCATCAAGGAACATCTCCGGTGCCCAGTCTTCCAGTGCATCAAATTTGCGGCAACAGGTACCAAAGACTTCATCAAAGGTGACGGCAGGTTCCGGGTTTATACTGAAGATATATTGCTGCCAGACAGCCTCTGCATTCTGACGCAGCACCAATAAAGGACGTATCTGGGGGGTTCCCAGCCCGGATGCCAGCAAATTAGGTATCCACGGATACAGGTATTGCACGGTATCTTCCATCCGGCTGATATGGCTGGCACTGACGGGAAAACCGGCCGCATTAAGCTGCGCGGACAATTCACGTAATGTGATTCTTTTTTGCTTTTGCTCTTCGTAAATGGCTCTGGCCTTGCTGATCCCTAATGCTTTTTCAATAAAACTCAGGTCGCCCCGCAGTTCATTTTCCGCCAGATGCCCGATAACACACTGCAATCGTCCGGGCCACGGTTTAAACAGGCAGTGAACACGATAAAAACGCTCATCGCCGGTTTCCTGCCACAGTTCGGACAAAATCTGATAGCGGGTATTACCGCCGTCGCTGAAGATATAGACATCTTCACCTTGCGGGTCACGGGTGACTTTCGGCACCGTATCCAGCCCGCGCGCTTTGATGGAGGCTTTGATATCGTCGTAACGCGGATTCCGACTGGTACGGGGGTTATCCGGATTGGGGCGGAGTTGATCCAGCGTCAGTACCATCGGCATTTCCGACGCAGGGAGTGGTTCATTACATATCGCTACTGCCTGACGCCCTTGTTGTAACAGGGCATTGCCTATATTGAGATGTTGCCGTGCCATCATTTACCCCCGTAACCATCACTGTCTGCTGATAAGTCTGAAAACCGCGTATATTGACCGTCAAATCCCACACGAACCGCGCCCGTTGGACCCTGACGCTGCTTACCAATAATGATTTCAGCGATACCCGTATCGGGTGTGTCCGGGTGATAGACTTCATCGCGGTAAAGGTGCAATATCAGGTCGGCGTCCTGCTCCAGTGAACCGGAATCACGCAGGTCACCATTGTTAGGACGTTTATCGGAACGGTTTTCGACCTGCCGGTTAAGCTGGGACAGCGCCAGTACCGGGCAGCCCAGTTCTTTGCCCAACGCTTTCAGGTTACGGGATATATCGGCAATTTCCTGTGTCCGGTTTTCCTGGCCGGGCGCGCACATCAGCTGAAGGTAGTCAACCATAATCAGGGCGGGTTGACCGTATTTGCGGGTATAGCGGCGGGCACGGGCGCGTAATAGTGCAGGCGTCTGGTGACTGCAATCATCAATCACCAGACGATGATCCCAGCGGGCAAACTGATCCAGACTCTGGCTGATGCGCCCCCACTGCTCATCATCCAGCATCCCGCTGCGCAGGGCACTCAGAGAAACCCCGCCTTCCATGGCGGTGAGACGCAGCATCAGTTGTGCCGCCGGCATTTCCAGACTGAAAATCTGTACCACCGCATCATCCCGGTGTCGCAGGGCACCAAGACAAAACGCCAGCCCCAGTGCGGTTTTTCCCATCGAAGGGCGGGCAGCCAGCAAAATGAGATCACCGGCCTGCAAGCCACAGGTTTTTTCATCAAGATCCTGAAATCCGGTCGGTGTGCCGGTTATTCCCTGTGAGCCTTGTATTCGTTCCAGATGGGCAATCAGGCTGTCTGCGCCCTGCAACAGGGTCATTTCCTGATGTTGGCGGGTCGAACCTTTTTCAGCCAGATTAAACAACTGACTTTCTGCCTGCTCTATCAGGGTATCTGACTGAATATTCGGCTGAAAAACGTCAGCGCTGAGGGATTTTCCCAGTGCCAGTAACTGACGTAACCGGCTTTTTTCCGCCACAATACGGGCATACTCCTCAATATTGGCGGCACTGGGGGTGTTTTGACACACTTCCGCTACATAAGCAAAACCGCATGCCCGATCAATTTGCCCGCACTGGGTCAGCATATCGGTCAGGGTGATCAGGTCGAACGGACAGTTTTTTTCGCTCAGTTCAGCGATGGCCTGAAATATTATCCGGTGTGCCGGGAAATAAAAATCGTCGGCAGCCAATAGCTGGACAACGCTATCCCAGCGCTCATTCTCCAGTATCAGACCCCCCAACACCCCTACTTCGGCATACGCATAGCTGGGCGCCTCTTCACTGATGATCTGTAAATGTTCATGCGGCAGATTCATCGGCGACCTCCCTGCTGAGCGCATTCAGGGCAGCGATTAAACGCTGTTGCAGATGAGGGGAAGAAACCCAGAACAGCACTTCTTTTTCGGTCAGATACTGCGGCTGGTCATTTTCCCAGCCACATTCCAGCAACGCCAAATCCGGAGACGCATCGGGGCGCATGGCCTGCCTGCGCAGCTCCGCTTCATTGCGGGGATAGTAGTGCTCTACCTCGTCCGGAGAAACGTCGAGAATAGCGGGTAACAGAAGCTGAAGTTTCGCCTGCGCGGTTTCACGATCCGGCGCATCCACAAAAACAAACCACTCATCATCACTGAACAGTAATTCAACACTCTCATAACGAAAACAAACCGCCCGCCAGATAACATTCATTGCGCTTCTCCCGTCGGTTGTGCAGTCAATACCGCGTCGAATTTTTCCGCCCATAAGGGCACCAACTCACAGGCAAGGCGGTGCATGGTTTGCGCGGCAGCCGGGCTTTTTCGGGTGGTTTTATACTCAAGACGATGAACGGGCTGCGCACGGACATGCCCCAGTTTGTAGATGTCCAGCAGGTCTATCCGGGTTTCCAGCAACTGATAAACCTGCCTGCCGCCCAGTGCGGAAGCGTCATACCGTTGATTATTGATAATGTCAGTCAGTTCACTCAGCGTATCCCGGTCAAGATTCGTTCCTTCAATCCCGTTGACCAGTATCCGGATAGCCGGCAGGCGAATACCGTAGTTTTCAAAGGGCCGGAGCCGGGTCAGCATCCGCAGGGTGCCGCGCAGGAACTCGCGGACGTCGGGTAAAATAGGCTTGATAACCCCCAGAACGCCCTGCGTGGCCGCCAGTACAACCAGCTCACTCATCACGCCGGTCGCCCCTTTGGAATCAATGAAAATAATATCGTACTGGCTGAAGAGGGGATGTTGCAGGACATTACGCAGACGCAGACGCCCGTCGGGCGCGTGCAGCATTGCCGTTGGCAGGAGTTCATCCGGATCGTTGGAGATCAGAATATCGAGGTTTTTGATAACCGAACGGGAAATGATCTGCTCAGACCGGTTCAGATCCACCGTCTGCATCAGCAATTCATACAGACCAGCGGGTGCTTCATAATTCAGGGGAAAAATACTGCTGGCAGTGGGTTGCGAATAATCCGCATCAATCAGGAGAACGCGTAAACTGGCATCGGCAAAAAAACCGGCCAGATTAGCCGCGTGGGTCGATTTACCTTCGCCCCCTTTGGGGGAAATTATGGGAAGAATTATCATGTTGCATACTCAGTTAGTTAAGTATGCAGGCTAAAAAAATTACGTTTTATTTTTCATCAGTCTGGCAGGGGATTGAAAATCCCCGTGTCGGTGGTTCGATTCCGCCTCCGGGCACCAATTTTAAAACTCGTTTGTTGAAGGGATATCAATAACTTAACACGTGAGTCAGAAATAAGTGCTGTCAAGCAAATGTTAATGAATATAATATATTACTTTGCGTAAGTTAATAAACTAAAAACAGCCACTCTATACGAAGTCAGGTGAACACAGTTTGTGCTCACCTTTTTTGCGTTGAAAGTAATGATTTCAGTAATTGATTCTGATGTCAAGTCAGGTGATGGTCAGAATTGCTCTTTGAGCATACTTCCCGGTTTCTTCGTTTTGTGTCTCCACCTCCAAACCATCCCATAATCCAGTGACACAGTCAGGGCAATCCCGCTGATATCTTGCCCTGTTTTTTTACCTCACGTTAACGGATTACACAGCAAGATCCAGATAAAACGCCAGTTCATTCGCCAGAGTTTTACCCGCGATTTCCATATCGATATCAATATACTCCATCGTGGTCGCCACACTGCGGTGTCCCAGCAAACACCTGACCAGCTGCAAATTACGGTCGGGGGCTTTCATCAGCTCGGTCGCCAGCGTATGACGGAAGCGGTGGGGGGAGACAGCAAAACCACATTCTTTAGACAGGCGGTTAAAGAAAGAACGAAGATGCTGCTTTTCTCTGTCATGATTATACTGATAACTGACATGGCGTCCGTGATGACGAAAACGCAGGCGGGTTAAATCAAACAGCGGATCATTCTCTTTCGCCCCACAGGCTTTTGCCTGTTCAACCAGCTGCACCAGCCGGGGTTTCAGTTGCGGGATCATCGGCACCCGCCACTCACTGTGGTTTTTACTGCCTTCCACGCGCAACTCAATGTAACTGTTGTCCAGATTAATATCCCGTAACCGCAGATGCAGCAGCTGGTTCAGGCGCATGCCCGTCAGCCGGAAGGTATCCAGTACGGTCAGCCAGTACCCCGTCGGGTATAAGGCACAGCGTCCGCCCCGCGGGGCGGTCTGTAAACGTTCTTCCTCCTCATACTGCTGCATCCGCAGGTAAATCCCGGTTATCTGCGCCTTACTCAGGGTTTTCTTTTGTTTCTTCTCTTTTTTGACTGCCGCGTCATTAAACGGATTTTTGGCGTGCGACAACAGTTTTCTTTCCATCCCGAAATTAAAAATGGCCCGCAGGTGCGCCACCTTATTGTTCCATGTATAACCGGACTGATTTTTCTCTATCAGCAAATGACGTCGCCAGCGCAGAACATCCCGGTGAAATAACCTCCTGGTCATCAATAATGGCCGTCACTGAAGCGGTGCCTGCCTGCTGGCTGAACAGTGTCGCGTGGGCTTCGCCGTTTTCATCGGTTTCAATCTGTGCATCTGTAAAGTGGCCGTTGTCCGAGCGCCACCAGACAGGGATACCGACGGCGGGTTGTCCGGTCAGGTTTTTCACTGTTACTGTCAATGTGACGCTATCCTGACCATTGGCAATAATGCGTGTTTTATCTGCACGCAGGGTGGATGTCAGCACATCATCAAACCAGAGCGTCGGGGCGGTCATGTTCAGCATCTTTTCGGCGGTATCGGGATAATCCGCCAGGTTTTGTGTAGCGAGCCACAGCCAGGCACCCAGTTTACGCCACATTTTCACCACCTTGGTCATATAGGTGATAACAGCGGGTTGGTCGTGGTGATATGCCCTTCATCAATCACCAGTTGCAGTTCGCGATCCTGATATTGATCCCGTTCAGCGAGGTTATTGACTTTGTTAATCAGCGACACCATCGCCAGTGCCATTTGCGCCGAGTAGTTCTCCCGTGCCAGTGTGCCCAGATCAATCAGGGTGACATCCACTTCCGGCCACGGCGTACCGGGACGGTTAAATAATTCCCCCTCAAACCCCTGGGTAAACATCGACATGGCGCTGGCCATTTCATCTGCCCGTGCCCGTCGATGACTTCCTGCACATCCTGCCGGGCGCGCAACGATTCGGTATTTTCTCCCACCGCATTTTTCGACAGCCGGGTAATGTGGCAGTGACTGCCGATGACAGCTGCTGAGCAGCGATTGATTGTGCGGCTTCGGTGGGGGATTGCGATTGGTGAAGTTGTTGTCCTAATTGTGAGGTGATGTCAGCCAGTTTGTGGGCAGAAAGATTATCTTCGTTTTGCTGTTCTGACGTGGCCTGCCCCTGAAAACTAAGCAACAGACTCAACAGGCCGATAATCAGAAGATTCGCGTTATCGGACAGAGAGGATTGGAATTTTTGCAACACTGACTGTTACCCTTTTCATTAATGATGAAAGCGGTAACATGCGGGAAAAACAGCACATATACAGTGCTCAATTCTTTTTCCGACAGTGAAAATTAAAACAAATAAGGCGTTGTTCAAGCGTTAATGCTTTGCCAACGGCGTCACTCCCTGCATTTCGACCTTATACTGGCGAACCCATTTCTCAGGAGGCTGATATCGGCCCCCAGTGAACAGGCAACATTGACAACCCACACAGATAGAGAACAGCCTGTTGAACAGCTTTCAGCTTAAATTCAGCGGAATATTGGCGTTTACTGATTTCAATTTAATCATTACACCTCATTATTATGTTAATAAAATCAGCAGGCTTTTGAGGTGTCCAGATTCAACATACTCCTACACCCAGAATATTAAGCTAACATCGAACTACTTGTGAGTTAGTTATTTTGCTGCAAATGTATTTACACCTGTGAGATTAGCAGTGAAATTCCACAATCTTAAAGCTTCCGATGGATCAATTGCGTATTCACAAACACCGATAAAGGGTTCTTTATAATCTGATGCTAGCCCGATAATGTCACAATCTTTACAATAAAGTCCCCCCACCCCATTCAAGGCCGGGCTTGTTACTGCCCATACTTCAGTTGCAGCTCCTTGCGCCGGAGATTTAAAGGTTGGATCAAGAGGATTACCATCCTTATCCATCCATCCCTCGTTCGCCATCTCTTCATAAGACAGATGCCGCTGGAGTGGGGTAAAGATTTTCCCCGGATGCAAAGAAAATGCCCTAATATTCCTATTTTTCCCATAGTTATCCAGTTGGAATGCAAAAAGTATGTTAGCAGTTTTAGGTCGTGACTCTAATTTATTGATAGTGATGAATGTTCAGATAATATCCTATAATTCTGTCATGCATTTCGATGGATTTTGAAAAAGACAATGTTTTGCGAGTCAGTCTTGCCAAATGTTGACGAAGA